>JALYYE010000017.1 GCA_030946735.1 Candidatus Dormiibacterota bacterium | reverse complement strand
CGCAGGCGGGTTGCGAAAGCGCCACCAGTTCGCAGTTCCAAACCACGTTTTTTGACACCGCGGCACCTGGAAGTTGTGGCTCGTCGGCCGCCTTCAACACACGCCTCGACGTCTACGTGCCGCCACTGGGAACGCTGACGCCAAATTGTGCGGCACGCCCGTTCAACTGCATCCAGGTGCAGATCACCCGCAAAGTGCCGACCTACCTGTTCGGCGCGCTCGGCGTGCCGTGGACCCTTGTATCGGCCACGGCGACGGTATACGCGCAGCCGCCCGGAAGCTTCGCCAACTACCCGCCTGCATACGCGGCGTACCTCTACCAGCCGCAGACCGGCTGCCCGGCGGGCAGCCAGTGCTTCAACGAGGCGGTCGCCCCTTCGCGCACGAACATGTCCTGCGCGGCGCCGAACAACTGCCCGACGCTGTGGGGTCGAACCCTCACGCAGCCGATCATCAAGGGCTTCGACGGCAGCCTGTCGTCGGCCGGCGACACGGTCGCCGTGCAATCGAAGGGCGACATCGTGGTCGAGGACACGGGCGGCATGACGATTTGCGACCCGTTCAACGGCGCCACCTGTGTCGCCGGGAGCGCGGTCGGGGCGAAGGGGTTTGCCCTTGCCACCGGTGCCAACCTGCGCTGCAACGGTGGAACGACCCAGCCGATCGGTCTGCCGGCGTGCAGTCTTCCGCTCCCCACCCTGGGGGCGATCTACGGCAATGAGATCTCGCCGATGATCACGCAAGCCTGGTATCCGACCCTCACCCTCCCGACGAACGACTGCGGCTTCTTGATGCTGAACGGCGAGGCGGTGCCCGGTCATAGCGGGCTCACCAGTGCCGCCGGATGCCAACCCGCCAGCAGTGAGGCCTACACCATCATGCCGGGCAAATACTCCTACATCGTGATCAACCATGGGAAGTACGAATTTGCCGGCGGTCTGTTCGAAATCACGGGCTCCGCGCCCGCAGGCGCCATCGATCACACGCTGGAGGGCGCCGCCGACTGGGATCTCTGCAACCCGGTCCCCGGTTGCAACACCACGGCTGGTATCTGGATCACGCACGGTGCCGGCACCGGCAACCCAGGAAGCGGCGGCTTCGGTTCGTGCGGCAGCTCATCCAGCCAGGCAGGGGGCGGCGACCTCACCAGCGTCCTCGGCGTCGGCGTCTCCTTCCGCTTCGACGGCGGTGCCGGCGGCTTCGTCTCGTCCCGGCTGGTGAGCTCGATCGTGCTGATCGCGCCCGGATTCGGCGCCAACCCGGCCGTCAACAACATCCCATTACTGTTCGACCTGGAGAACTCGAACTTCATCCATCTCGACGCCACGCCCGCCGTGCTGGGCTTCAACCCCAACCGCTTCCAGGGGATCATCTACCAGGCCAACCCGCTCCTCAATCCCGCGATCACGGGCGGCGGCGTCGAAATCGACGCGGGCGCGTCGGTGGCCGGGGGCGGCACCCCGCTCGTCCTCGGCCAGGTGATCGCGTATAGCCTCACCGCGTTCGGCCTGCCGGGGATTGCGATCGACTTCACCAAAGGTCTGGCCGGCGCCTCGATGCCCGTGTTCAACACCGGCGGTCTCTACGAACCGAGTCAATTGACAAGCGTCTCGCTGCAGCCGGTGGTGGGTGACTCGACCAAGGAAAGGGTTGTCGTCACCTACTTTGACGAGTTCGACCTGGACGCCTCCGACGTCTACGTCAAGATCAACAGCGGCCCGGCCATTTACTTCTCGAAGGGTTTCTGGTCGTCCTCGCCGACGCCCCCACCTAACCTCAACCCGGGGAACAGCAACCCCTCCTACCCCACGGCGGCACAGGCGGCGGCGGGACTCTACACCGTTGTGGCAATGAGCCCGAAACCGGATTGGAAGTACACCGAGCCGGATGGCTCGATCTACGAAGTCGCCGGTGACTGGTCCTGGGGCCACCAGATGGACATCATCGCCGGGGGCGGCGGGTTTGGGACCGGCATCCTCAACCAGACCGCGACCATCAGCTACACGTTCACCATCCCGTCCGGCAGTACCGTCGTGATCACCGCCTACATGACCGACGGCGACTTCTGCGGCGACTTCGCGACCGCGACCTGGACCTTCTACAACATCGGTCAGTCCAACGCGGGTCAGCAGGTTGCGGGCCACGTCCACCTGGAGCAATGAGCCGATGACCCTGTTGCAACGGTTGCGGAACAAGCGGGCCCAGGCGATGGTCGAGACGGCACTGATCCTGCCCTTCCTGACGCTAATGACGCTGGGCGCCGCCGACCTCGGACGCGCCTTCTACCTCCACCTGGAAGTCACCGGTGCCTCGCGCGCGGGCATGCGCAGCGGCATTCAGGGGACGGGGAACGACATCGGCGACGCGCTGCGCAGTGAACCAAACACGGCGATCATGAATAACGCGGCCACCTGGGGTGCCACGGGCCCCGGCGGGAGCTACGACTGCAATCCAGGGATCGCCGGGCACAGCTGCGGCGACCCGAACGGCTGCCCGTCGACCGCCTTCACCAGCGGGCAGTTGGCCTGCTTTGCGGTCCGTACCTGCACCATCACCTCCGGCGCCTGCAGCCTGTATGGCACCTGGCAGTCGCGACCAGCTGGTGGCGGATCCGGTCCTATCGCGCTGGTGGTGCGGGTCGTCTACAAGTTCACCCCCATCACGCCGTTGATCGCGCAGTTCGGCGCTGCCGGATCGTTCTACCTTGTCGAAGAAACCTACGGCCTCGAGCTCTACTAACATGTGGGCCTTATGGGCCAACCGAGCGCCGGTGAGGTAACGCAGGTCGTCCTGGCGAAGATCAAGGACCAGCGGCGGCCCGGCTACATCCGCACCTCGGAACGCTTCCGCTACCCGCAGCGGCCCGCCAAGATGCCGCAACGTCGCGGCGAAAGTGACAAGGAGTATGCCGCTCGCATCGATGCGGCCCGCGAAGAGGCGTACGAGCGCGCCCGCCGCCGGCTCCGGCGGTCGTAGGCTCCGGCCAACCGCGAATGCCGCTCGAGATGCGATCCTCGTGCGAGAAGTGCGGGGCCGCGCTGCCGATGAATGCCGCTGCGTGCATCTGCAGCCACGAGTGCACCTTCTGTCCCAGCTGCGCCGACGCAATGAATAATGTCTGCCCCAACTGCGGCGGTGAGCTGGTGGCGCGCCCGAAACGTAAGTAGGCTACGGCGTGGTCGGCACGATGAAGCCGAAGCTGTTCGCCGGGAGGGTGAGCTTCGCGACCTGGGAACCATCGGTTCGGAGCACACGCAGCTGATCACCTGTTCCAAGAAGGTAGATCGCACCGCCGTCGGCCGAAACCCAGACCGAATCAAAGGAGGCGTCCGGCAGCCAGCGACCTTTCACCGAGAGGTCCGGGAGATGGATGATGGCCACACCACCCCGTCCCACCGCGTACAGCCAGTTGCCATCAGGGGATACCGCGGCCGTCCGGGGGATGCCACCGGCGGAAGCATCGGTAACCAGCAGCGACCCGAGCCACGCCAACGGGTTGCCGCCCGTCGTGGCCATCTTCGTCGACTTGACGATCGTCCGGTGGACCAGGTCAATCACGTTGAGCGTGCCGGTCCCGCCTTCGTGGAGATACAGGGTGGTCCCGTCCGGCGAAAAGACGGGCGATACCCAGAAGGGGTTCTGCTGACCCACTGCCACCTCATGTGTGACCCGCATCGCGACCAGGTCGAACCAGGTGATTCGGCCATCCGAGGGGCAGAAGGCGACGAGGCTGCGGCCGTCGGCCAGCACCCGGAACGGCAGCCCGCCCGAGGAATTTGGACCGCCGACAACGAGGCCGTTGCACGCCAGCGTCTGGCCCGTCGTTTGCTGTTCGAGCCGGAAGGCTTTGCCATCGAAGGCGAATTTGGTGATGGTCGAGCCCACCACGTAGACGTGCTCCGCCTGCGCGCCGACGATAAGCGGAACCCCATAGGCTGGCGAGCCGACGTTAGTAGATGCGACCGCTCGGCCGGCCAAAAGCTCCACGAGCTGCAGCGTTGATGGTGTTCCGCCAACCACGGCGAGGTAGTGTCCATCGGCGCTCAGCATCGCTTGCCCGAAGGTGACCGGTTGCAAACGAATCGTTTGCTCTTTGTGGCCATCGACCGCGCTGTAGACCTCGACGCCACCATCGACAAGGGCGTAAAGATGGGAGCCATCGGGTGAGCGGAGCTCGTCCCGAGCGTTGATCCGGCCCACGATGTGGCCGGTTGGGTCGATCCCGGTCACGATGTCGCCGGTGTAGGCACCGTTGCTCGCTTGCTGGCTCGTCACCCACGCCACATTGGCGCCCGGTCCCGCAACTATGGGCACGGTTGGCGCGGTGGTCACCGTAATTGGCATCGGGCGAGCACGATGCGTAGAAAAGACGACGACACCAACAATCAGGATGCCGAGCACGGCGGCCACCTGTCCGATTGCCAGCAGAGGCCGGCGACGCGACGCCGACCGGACCTGATGCACTATCCGCGGCGCGAGGTCCGGCGTGGAGCCGGTGATCGGATCCAGCGCCTGGTGGATTTCGGTTCGCAGCGCATCTTCCGGGTTCATGCCTGGGCCTCCGTGATCGGAAAATCCGCTCTCAGTTCGCGAATGCCGCGATACAGCCGTCCACGCACTGCGGCAAAGGACGCGCCGGCGATGGTCGCGATCTCCTCGAGCGGGAGATCGAGATAGAAATAGAGCACGACAACAAGGCGCTGCTCAGGATGCAGCCGCTTCAATGCATTCAGCAGGTCGACCCCGCGGGCCGCTTCCTCGTCGGGCGCCTCAGCGCCGGGTCGATCGGCGTCGATCTTCAGCACACCCCACCAGCGGCTGCGGCGCGTCGTGCGGCATTCGTTGGCGACGATGCCGAGAAACCACGGTCGCATCTCGGTGCCTTCTCGAAGCTGGCGGATCTTTTGCCACGCCTTCACTGCCGCCTCCTGGACCGCGTCTTCCGCGAGCT
>JALYYE010000015.1 GCA_030946735.1 Candidatus Dormiibacterota bacterium | reverse complement strand
ATTCGATGCCGCGTTCGCTTGCCGAGTATCAGCGAAAACGCGATTTCAGCAAGACGCCCGAGCCCAAAGGCACGCCGGAGCCACGTGGACAGAATCGTTTCGTCGTCCAGAAGCACTGGGCCACGCGCCTCCACTACGACTTCCGGCTCGAAATGGATGGTGTCCTGGTGAGCTGGGCCATCCCCAAAGGGCCGACCCTGAACCCCGCCGAGAAGCGTCTCGCCGCGCACGTCGAAGACCATCCCGTCAGCTACTACGACTTCGAGGGCACCATCCCGAAGGGCGAGTACGGCGGCGGCACCGTGATGGTTTGGGATTGGGGAACCTTCGAGCTGGAAGAGTCCACGCCGGCTGAATCGCTCCGACGAGGCGAAGTCAAATTTCGCCTTACGGGTGTGCGCCTCTGCGGCCGGTACGCCCTGGTCCGGACCAGGTCGGAAAAGGACTGGCTCCTCATCAAGAAGAAGGACGAGTGCGCCGATCCGAACTTCGATATAGAGAAATTCGACACCTCGGTGAAAACCGGAAGAACCAAAGAAGAAATCGAACAGGGCAAGGACGCGGTCTGGTCCAGCCGCCGCGAGGAAGGCCAGGGCGGACTGATCAACCTCGCCAACGCGGAAAAGGGACCTATGCCGAAGAGCCTGGAGCCGATGAAGGCGCAGCTGTTCGCGAAGCCCTTCGATGATGAGCGCTGGTTGTTCGAAGTCAAGTGGGACGGCATCCGCCTGGTCAGCTTCATCGACGACGGCAAGGTCAGGCTCCAAACCCGCGCCGGACGGACGGTCGACGAGGAGCACCCGCAGCTGCAGGCCATCGCGAATCTGGTCAGCGCCCGCCAGGCGATTCTCGACGGCGAGATCGTCGCCCTCGACGAGGAGGGCCGGCCGTCATTCCAGTTGCTGCAGAACCGCGGAAAAGAAGAGCACCCGATGCAGTATGTCGTCTTCGACATCGTCTACCTCGACGGCCAGCGGCTCTTCAAGGTGCCGCTCGAGGACCGCAAGCGGCTGCTGCGGAACATCGTTCGCGACTCGTCGTTGCTCAAATTTTCAGAGCACGTGCTCGGCGAGGGTACGGCCTTTTATCGCGCGGCCAAGGAGAACCGGTTGGAGGGCATCGTGGCCAAGCGGCTCGACAGCCCCTATCAGCCGGGAGTCCGCGGTGGTTCCTGGCTGAAGATCAAGGCGGTCCTTCAGCAAGAGGTCGTGATCGGCGGCTTCACCGCGCCAAGGAACAGCCGGAAGTATTTCGGTGCGCTCCTGGTCGGCGTCTACGAGGGCGATAAGTTCGTCTACACCGGCCACGTCGGAGGCGGCTTCGACGAGCGGACGCTCGCCGAGCTCTACAAGCTGATGAAACCACTGATCGTCAAGTCGCCGCCCTTCAGCGGACCGCCGCCACATGCCAACGAGAAACCGACATGGGTGAAACCGGTGCTGGTTGTCGAGGTCAAGTTCGCCGAATGGACGCGTGACGGCGTGATGCGGCAGCCGGTGTTTCTCGGCCTCCGCGACGATGTGCACCCGCGCGACGTGCACCGGGAACGGCCCGTCGGCGTGAAGCGCGAAGAGGCGAGCGCGACGCGGGTTCTCGCTCGTTCCAGGAAGGAGGTCGGGGTAGCTCGAAAGACGTCCGCTCCACCTGCCCGCTCGAGGGTGGCGGCACCGCGCAAGGCAACGGTGTCGACGCCACGCAAGGTCGCGGCGGCAGACATCCCCGGCACGCCCCTCAGCCGGGCAGCGGCCCAGATTGCGAAAAACTTGGGGACGAACGTCCGCGGCGCGACGGCAAGCGAGCTCAAGGCTTTGGATGCGATCAAGAAGGAAGGCGACTGGGAGATCGGCGGACGCACCGTCCACCTGACCAACCTGGATAAGCTGCTCTTTCCAGAAGACCGCTACTCCAAGCGCGACTTGATCCGCTACTACGTCCAGGTGGCGCCCGTGATGATCCCCTACTACAGCCAGCGGCCGCTGTCGATGAACCCGCACCCGGACGGCATCCACGGGAAGAGCTATTGGGTCAAAGACAAGCCAAATTACGCTCCGGAATGGATTCCCACCTTCCGCTACCAGGACCAGAAGAGCCTCAAAGACTGGATCCTCATCGAGGAAGTGGCGACGCTGGCCTGGCTCGCGAACCACGCGGTAATCGACATGCATCCCTGGTACTCGCGCGTGGACAAACCGGAGTATCCGGATTGGTCTGTGGTTGACCTGGACCCGGCCGAGGGCGCGACCTTCAAGGATGTGATCGCCGTGGCGAAGGTAGTAAAAAGCGCGCTGGACCACCTCAAGCTGAAGGCCCTCCTCAAGACGACCGGTCAGAGCGGTCTGCACGTCTACATCCCGATCGAGCGTCACTACACCCTTGACGAAAGCCGTGACTTCGTCGCCAAGCTGTCGCACATGATCGCTGAGCTGATGCCCGACAAGGTCACGGAGATCTGGGAGGTCAAGCGCCGCACCGGCAAGATCCGGATCGATTACACGCAGAACGTGATCAACAAGACGTTGGCCGGCCCCTATTCCGTGCGGCCGGCCCTGCGCGCGCCGGTCTCGACCCCGATCGCCTGGAAGGAGCTCGACGATCCGCACCTTCGTCCCAACCGGTGGACGATCACCACGCTCGGCGACCGCCTCCTCGAGGTCGGGGATCTCTTTCACGATGCTCTTACCTTGCGGCAGCGCCTGCCCGCCATCTGACGGTGGCCAACGAACTCGAGGTCCCCTCGGAACTCCCCGCAGTCCAGGCTTTCGTTGACGCCTGGCTTAAGCAGCGCGGCGATTACTGGTCTCCGCTTTCGCAGTACGCGCGCTTGGCGGAGGAGGTCGGCGAGCTCGGCCGCGAGCTCAATTTCCGATTCGGCGACAAGCCACGCACGCCAAAAGATGCCGCGGGCTCCATCGCTGATGAGCTCGGTGATGTGCTCTTCATCGTCATCCTTCTGGCCAATTACCTGGGCATCGACCTCGCGTCGGCGCTGAGCGCGACACTCAAAAAGTACGAGGCGAGGGCGCAGTCTTGATGTCCTGCACCGCTTATCCACAGGACTTATGCACTGCCTGTTAGCAGCTGGTGGATAAAGTCCCGCAACAAATGTTCCGTCTGGACGGCTTCAACTTGGGGCCGTATTTTTAGCTCCCGCTCGTTGCGCCGGTCTGACCGGGAAGAGGGGTCGTTCACAAGGAGCGGGGCGCGGGAGGTTCGTTGCTAGCAATCGTTTGCCGTCAAACGTCTTGACACCGCCCCCAGAGCGGCGGTAGAATGCGCCAAACCTACATCTTGTGCTGGATCCGATCGTCAAGCCCCACATTTAGGGGGAGGTAAGCGGACCAAGGCTCACGCGGTGACAGGGGAACTACCGGCGGCGGCAGACGCCGGACGGCGCACAGTGTGCCGGCGCTCGTTTGTGAGCTAGGGGGAGACCATGCTCAGGAACACGCTCAGGATGATCAACCAGCAGGACCAGTGGTTCAACCAGCTTCGCCGCGAAGAGTCGGCGCGGCGGACGCTTCGGTACTCGCTCTACCAGGCACTGGAACAGGTGGAACGCTTGCTCGAGAGCGACATGATGGAAGTCCCGCTCGAAATGCAAGCCCGTCTACGCCAGATCGTCGAAGCCGTCGATCCCCAACTTGCCTACCGCATGGACCAGTCGGGCCCCAGCGCGCTCGACATCCAGGACATCATCTTCGAGGCGCAGGACCGTCTTATCAAACAGGTCCGCACCTGACGAGCTTTTAATCTCGAACGCCTCGCCTCCTGCAGTGACGCCCGGGAGCAATCCCGGGTGTCATTGCGTCTAGGCCATGCATCCGCGAACAGCGCTGGTCACGCGCCGGCTGCGTCTGGAGCCCGTCGCGGCGCAGCACGCCGAGGGTCTCTACCAGGCCGCCCTTGCATCGAGGGCGGAACTCTTGCCCTGGATGCCCTGGGCAGTTGACATCACACTGGAGGGCAACCGGCGAAACGCGGCGGATGCCGAGCGCTCCTGGCAGGCCGGCGTGGAGTTCCATTTCGCCGTCCGTCAGGACGACCTTGTCCTGGGCTCGATGGGATTGAATCGCAACCAAGACGGCAGCGCCGAACTCCATTACTGGATTCGGTCAGATCGTACCGGCCGCGGCTACGCGACCGAAGCGGGCGAGCGCATCCTGCGCTGGGGCGTTGAAGAGCTCGGCGCCCAGTCATTCACGCTCTGGGCGGGCGTCGACAACCGCGCCAGCCGACGTGTCGCCGAGAAGCTCGACTTTCGGGACACTGGACCATTGCCGGAACCGATGCAGGGAGGACTCGGCTCATTCACGGCACAGGGCCATAAACGATCCGCGCAGGCCACGCATGACGTCGCGGATTGATGTAAAACCAGTACATGGCTGACGGGCTGGAGATCTGGGAGCTCTGGTTTCCCGCTGCGGGCGCGACCGGGCTTCCCTTCAGCCGAAGCCGCATCAACGGCAACGAAGCTGGCGACCGCGTGCTGGTTCACGCCGCCCCACCGAAGTTGCAAGTTACGGTCCGCGATGCGACCGGCAAGGTTGTGGCGACTGGCGAAGGCCTTGAGCGCCACCAACCGGGGCCGATGAGTTTTCTCAACCGCCGCGGAGCCATCATCACGCTCGAGGACGGCTGGCCGACCGAAAAGGACATCGGACGGGTGGTGCTCTTGCCAGGCGGGGAAGCCGGGATCCTCAAGAGCTGGTGGAATGCCGACGACCGCAAGGAATGGCGCTGGCAGATTGAGTTCTACAACCAGATCCGCGGCTGAGTTCGCGCTTTCCCTTTTATTAGGTTCCCTTTAACCTTTTCCTTATCACCGTCCGGGAGGATGCGTGACCAGGTGATCCCGGCGCGCGTTCTGGCCGGAAAGTCGGATCGGTGTTCAGGAAGGAGGATGACGATGGGATTCTTGAAATCGGCTGCGGCGATGCTACTCGCGGGGGCAGGGGGGCTGGCGCTCTCGGCGACTGCCTTGGCCGTCGACACCACCCCGGCTGCCGCCGGTCCGCTGACGATCGTCCTGACCTGCGACACGGGATCGACCGGGTCGGGGATGTTCACGGTAACGGCGAATGGTAGGAGCACGACGGTCCCGGTGAAGTGCGGGAAGAGCGCGACCGTGTCCAACGCCGCGTGGAAAGCGGGCTCGATGGCCGTCCTCCATCAGACCGCGGCGCCGAGCGGGGCCTTGCGGGCGCGCGACGTCACCATCACCCTGAGGGCGAGCGCGCAGACCGTAGCCATCCGCGATTTCCGTGCGGCATCGACGACGACCGTCGCGACGCTGGCGCAGACCGGTAGCGGCGTGCCGGCACTACCGTGGGCACTGGGCCTGGCCGGATTGCTCCTCGTCGGTTTCGGCGCGCGCACCCTGGTAGGCAGCGGGCACCGGGGGTAGAGACAGCGACCACAGACTCTCCTCCGCGAGGGGGAGAGTCTGATCGTCTACGCCTGCACGAAATAGGAACGGCAGGCGAGGTCGATCAGGTCCGGCTCCAACCGCGACGGGCGGCCCAGAAAGTACGCCACCTCGTCGAGCTGGTTGAGGATATCGCGCGGCTGGCAGCCACGCATCGGCCGCTTGAATGGCTTGTAGTACCGGTCGAGCACGTACTGGTAGCCGGCCTCGTTGAAGACGATTTCGAACTCCTTGCACGCCCGCTCAAAGATCTGACGGAATTCGACCGCGGTCGGGTCGGGCACATGGATCTTGTAGCGCACCCGCCGGAGAAAGGCCTCGTCGACGAGCGATCCCGGTTCGAGGTTGGTACTGAACACGACCATGGCCTCGAAGGGGGCGCCCACCGCCATGCCGGCGCCGGCCAGCGTCAGGTAGTCGATACGCCGCTCCAAAGCGACGATGAGGCGGTTCAGCAAGGCGCGGGGCGAGGAGTCCTGGCGGCCGAAGTCGTCGAGCAGAAAGATGCCCCCATTGGCTTTGAGGTGGATGGGCGCCTCGTAGTAGCGCATCAGCGGGTCGAACGAGGGCGAAAGTTGCGCCGTCGTTAGCTCGCCACCTGCCTTGACGAAGGGGCGCTTGACCAGCACCCAGCGGGGGTCGAAGTTCATGGGCATCTGCCGCTGGATCCGCTGGTGATGGAGCGGATCGTAGAGGCGCATGATCTGACCCTCGATGTCGATCGCATAGGGGATGAAGATCGGCTCACCCAGCAGCTCAGCACAGGCTTCGGCGATGGTGGTCTTGCCGTTGCCCGGCGCGCCGTAGAGAAATAACGGGGCGCGGGCGTTGACCGGCGGACCCAGCTGAACCAGGAGGTCCGGGCTGAGCGTGAGGTGCTGAAGCGCTCTGGTCAACCACGCCGCCGTCACATCCGCCTGGCTGACCTGGGTGCGGACGGATACGTCGTACTGAGCAAAGGGCACCGGAGCCGGCCCGACGTAGTGATCTCGCGCCAGCACGTCTCGGGCACGGAGGCGGCCCGGGTCGGTGATCAGGTAGCCGAGCGTCTCGCCAAAGTCGTGGCTCTGGGACGGACCCCCCATCCGGCCGATGGTCTGGGCCCAGCCCTGCTCGACCAGGCTCTGGATCGCCGGCGT
>JALYYE010000410.1 GCA_030946735.1 Candidatus Dormiibacterota bacterium | reverse complement strand
CATGCGCACCGGAACGCCCACGCGACCCTCGCACTCCAGCTCGTCGGGCACTGTCGACGACCATGAGCCTGACCGGACACGGCCAATGTTGAGGGCGTAGGCGATCGGGTAGTCCCGGAACAGCGGGTGGGTCTGTTGGTTCAATGACCGCTCCAGCTGGCGCAGCCGAGCCTCGACGAGTTGGAACTTCTCGATCGCGCTGACGCCCTCATAGCGAACCGAGGCATGAGCCGAGCGCCCGCTGATCCGGAGCCGGAACGACAGGGCGCCCGCCTGGGCGGGGATGAGTCGCAGTCGTGTCGGTTCCAGGACATACGCGGCATCGGCCCGATAGCCACGGTCCGCCATGGCGAAGGTCCCGATACCGCCATCCTCCTCGCCGACAACGCTCTGCAGGATCAGCCGACCTTGGATTGGCAGCCCGCTCTTCTTGAGGGCCGCGGCGGCGCAGATGCCCACCGCCAGCCCCGACTTCATGTCACATGCGCCGCGACCGTACAGCCGCCCGGCTTGAATGTGCGCCGACCAGGGCGAGGCGTGCCACGCCTGGCGGTCGCCGACAGGGACCACATCGACATGGCCGTTGAGGATCAGGGAGCGCTCGCCCTTCTGACCGAGCAGGCCTGCCACCAGCACGGCTTCCGTCCGCTCCACCTCCATTCCTGGAAATCGCGGATGGGCCTTGAGCCGGCTCACGTCGGCTTCGAAGCGATCGACCTCGAGGCCCGCCTGTTCCAGCGTGAGCGCCACCAGGTCCTGGACCGCCCGCTCGTTGCCGGTGACCGAGGGGACGCGGACGAGATCCTGGGCCAGCTTGACGCAGGCGTCGATATCCAGCGCCTTGAGCGCGATGGCTTCAGGTTGGTGCTCGATCACGGGGTGAGTGTAGTGCGCGTCAGAAGTGGCAAACTACAGACGCGGTATCTGCTGCTGGCCGAAATAGATCAGGTCTTGAGGCACGTTCAGGAGACCTGTCACGTCGTAGACAAAGTTCCAGAAGACCGCACTAATCGGTCCGCCGCGCCAGAGCAGGAAGAAGAGGATCAGCATGGGTAGGATCCCCAACCGGCTCGCCAGGATGCGTAGCTCGATGGACAACCAGGGCGCAATAATCCCGAAACCGTCGAAGGGGGGAATCGGGATCAGGTTGAGGACCACGGCCGTGATCTGCAGGAAAACGAGGAAAGCCAGCGCGGCCCAGAAATGCAAATTGCCGAATGGCGGGGCACCCTGGAACACCAGGAAGGGCCATCCGATCAGCACCGCAAATAGAAGGTTGCCGAGCGGACCCGCGGCTGAGGCCAAGCTGCGCCAGCGATCGTTACGGATGGCACGCTCATTAAGGTAAACGGCGCCGCCGGGGAGGCCGATCCCGCCAATCAGGAGGAACACGAGTGGCAAGGCGATGCTGAGCACCGGGTGGGTGTACTTGAGGGGGTTCAGCGACAGGTAGCCCGCTGAGGCGACCGAGCGGTCACCACCCAGGTAGGCAATGAACGCGTGGCCAAACTCGTGAACACAAAGGGACGTCACCCAGCCACCGACGACGAGCAAGAGGCTGAACGGGATCGTCAGTCCCGGGGCGGTTCCCGACCAGAGGCCGATGCCCCCGATGACCATGGCGCCCACCGGGATGGCAAAGACCGGGCTCACCCGCACCACGCCGTCCAGGGTGGGGAGCGGACGGCTGCGCAGGCCTTTCGTTACGGAGCCGGGCGTCGTCAGGTACTGGCGCAGCGCATAGAAGGTCACGCCGGCCTTCTCCAGGACTCCCGCCGTCGTCGCCGAGTCCTTGTAGAGCAAGGCGAGCAGCATGTGGAGAGGATCGACGCGGTAGTGGCCGAGCTGCTCCGCTTCCCGATGGGCGTGGTTCAGCATGTAGCGCGTGGCGCTCCCGATCGGCGTCGTCTTCCAGGACGAAGCGGTGGGGCTCCCGCCGGCGACCCGAAGAAGCTCGAGCTGCTCCATGTCCGCTCCCATCGCTTCGAGCGCGCGCCGCGCGGGATTCCGCGGGAGGAAAACGATGCCGCAAAGAACATGCAGCGGTTCGACGGTGGCCGCCCCGACTTGTGCCGCGAACCGCTGAGCCAGCTCGAGGACGTCGCGGGCGGAGTCGGTAAGGGGGATCTCCTTAGCGACCTGCTTCAGCGTCCAGCCTTCGGCGGGGCCTCCCCCCGTCGGTAGGGGCGTGGTCAGGGTGTCTTGACCGTGCCGATGCGCATGCGCAGCCGGCCTTCGATCTGTCCCAGCAGCCAGGCGGCGAATTGCTCGTGGGCGGGGTGTTGCTCTTTGACCACCTCCAGCATCTCGTCGTGGATGTAGGTCAAGAGCTTCAGGAACTCGCTGTCGTCCATTCCCCACCTCCTCGGCCTCCCGCCATCGTGCACGCGGCGGCGGGCTGGGCAAATTGTAGACGGCGCCGCGCAACAAAAAAAGCGGCCCGCTGGCCGCTTTTCCCTCCGCCACGCCCTTAGACGTCCCGGTGCTCGACCTCCGTCACCCCGGTGGTGTGGTGGCGATGTCGCGTGCCACCGTACATCCCGCCGGCCAGCACGTTGTAGAGCACACCCAGGATGGCCAGCAGGAGCAAAAGGAAGATGAGCGAGCCGCCGATGTGAAAGCCAATGCCAAGCAGCCAGAGGATGACGAGAACCGCCACGATTATCCAGATCAGACTCGCCACGAGTGACCTCCGTTAGATGGGATTGATCGGATTTTGGGCTAATCTTATATTAGCGATATCAGCTATCATGGGTCAGCAATGACAGCGAGTCAAGGGTCGAATGGCGTTAGCCGTACCTGAGACCTGGCAACCGAGTCCTTCCGTCGAAGCGGCGGAGCTCGTCGACCCGGTGGCGTCCGCCCGAGCCGCGGGGCTGCGCTACGTGTCCGATCAGTCCCCGGGGATCCGGCGGAAGCGAGTGGGGAAAGCCTTCAGCTACCTCGCCAGCGATGGCCGCACCATCCGCGACAGGGAGATCATTCGCCGGATCAAGCACCTTGCCATCCCGCCCGCCTGGACCGACGTCTGGATCTGTCCCGACGCCCGCGGCCACCTGCAGGCAACCGGGCGGGACGCGCGCGGACGAAAGCAATATCGGTATCACCCGCGCTGGCGCGAGGTCCGCGACGCGGTCAAGTACGATCGCATGCTCGCCTTTGCCGAGGCGCTGCCGAAGATCCGCGAGCGCACCGACGCGGACCTCGAGCGACCCGGCATGCCGAGGGAGAAGGTGCTGGCCACCATCGTCCGCCTGCTGGAAGACACGCGGATCCGCATCGGGAACGACGAGTACCGGAAGGAAAACGGCTCCTACGGGTTGACAACGCTGCGCAACCGTCACGTCAGCGTCATCGGCGCCGAGGTCCGCTTTAGTTTCCGCGGCAAGAGCGCGAAGCAACACAACATCGAACTGCACGACCGGAGGATGGCGAGGATCATGAAACGCTTCCTCGAGATTCCCGGGCAGGAGCTCTTCAAGTACGTCGACGACGATGGCGAAGCCAAGGCCATCGACTCGGCCGACGTCAATGACTACTTGGGGGAGGTCACCGGCGAGGATTTCACGGCCAAGGACTTCCGCACCTGGGCCGGGACGATCCTCGCGGCACGATTCTTACGCGAGACCGCCAGCGACACCGACGGGGAGGGCGATTCTGTCGCGGCCAAGAAGCTGCTGGTTCGGGCCATCGCCAGGGTCGCTGACGAGCTCGGTAATACGCCCGCCGTGGCGAAGAAGGGCTACATCCACCCCGCGGTGATCGCCGCCTATCTTTCGGGCGGCCTCCAGCCGATTAGCGAGAAAGATGACCCCGATCCCTACAAGCTTTCGGGCGAAGAGCGGAGCTTGCTCGCCCTGCTCGGAAAAGCCGCCTGAGAACTACCTCGCGCTCAGGATCAAGTAGCCAGAGATAGACAGCAGCACGAAGAGAGTTATGATGCCCACCGCCGCAAAGGCGGGAAGCGCCGTGCTGTCGTCGTGCTGCGCGGCCATGAGAATCAATCCTGCGCGCTGAAGTTGAAGTCCTCATGAGCGTGTCATGTGAGTTCCCTAAGACGTTCGACATCAAAAACGAGGAAGGCCGGGCGTTTGCCCGGCCTTTGCGCGTCCCCTCTATGTTCCCCTCTCCCTCTGGCGAGGGTGGGTGGGGGCCCCTAGTGGTCGCCGCCTCCATTGCCATCCTCATCCCGAACGACGACGGTGCCGACCATGCCGACGAAGTCATGGAGCGCGCAGAAATATGGATAGGTGCCGGCTTTGGTGAACGTAAATGTGGCCTGGTGCGTCACAACGAAACCAGGAGGGATTAGCGAGCCGACGTTGATATAGTCGATCAGCTCCTGGTAGATCAAGAACCCCGAATTGACCTGATCGCTGGTGCTGGCGATCGTTGTCCCGCCTTACGGCAGAAACCCCGGCGGTGCGCCGGGCGGGCCCGGGAGCTCGACACCAAACGTGACCGTGTGGGGCGCGTTGATGTCTTTATTGATCCAGGTCACGCTCTCGCCAGTCTTGATCTCGATCGTGGCTGGGGCAAAGCGAAGGATGCTGTCGGAACCCAACCGTTGAACACTCGCAACGCCAAGCCCGGCGGCGACGCGATTGTCCTCGACGTTGTTGCTGGCCCTCGCCAGGGTGTGTCTGCCGAGCGCCAGGTCGGCCGCCTTGGCCTTGTCGGCCCGGATCTGGTTCTTGGCGTCGGTCGAAGGCAGTTTCGATCCGGCAGGCAGGACGGTGATCTCGCCCGCCATCTCCCGGTGGAACATGCAGAAGAACTTGTA
>JALYYE010000407.1 GCA_030946735.1 Candidatus Dormiibacterota bacterium | reverse complement strand
GCTGCGGGCAGTAGCCGAGTGGAGCGTGGCGGATCACCACGCCGCCATTGGGGCGAAGCTCACCGGCGAGGATGCGTAACAGTGTCGACTTGCCCGATCCGTTCTCGCCGACGATTCCAACCAGCGTGCCGGGCGCGACCTCGAAGCTGAGACCATCGAGGACGGTCCGCCGTCCGTAGGCGTGGCGAAGGCCCTGCGCCTCGAGCACGCTGGCTGCCGGCGATGTCCGGGCCGCCACGGGCTGGTCCGGCGGCGGCGTGGTCATCACTACCTGCACCGGCATAGGTGCAGCCTATGCCCGCCGCGTCGGGCGTGAAAAGGGCGCGAACATCCCTGTTGCTGCACATGCAGTCATCCACTGCCTTCGCAGGCTAGCCCCGCGTCTCAGGGCTGGCGCATCACCGGGCGGTATATCGCGGCCCGCCGGAGCCGAAGGTGCCCCGTGCGCATCCAACCAGGGTTGAGGGCGAGGTCTCCAGTAGCTTGATCGCCCAACACCAAACGCCTTAACTCGGCTGGCAGGTGGAGTCATAACTTGTACGGTTGGGGACACCACTCAATTTAGACCTCCCCACCGGAGGCCGACCGCACCCGTATGCGTCCCCACGTAAAGGCGGACCGGTTAGGCGTCGTGGCGTACGATGACCGCGTCATGATGAACGAACAACCGACCGGGGAGGAAGCGCGACGGAAGCCGCCGGATATGCCGGGCGGCCGCTTGCAGGTGCTGGCCACCGAGCACTGGAGCTTGCTCGCCACGCGCTCGCTCACCTATATGGAATCCTTCACCCGGGCCAGCATGTTCCTCACGGTTCTGACAGGTGCCGTTGTGGCGCTGGCGTTGTTTGCACAAGTCGACCACTTCCACGAGACCTTCGACGTGGCGGCCATTCTCATCCTCTCAGTCGTGGTGTTCGTTGGCCTGGTCACAATGGGTCGAATTGGCGCTCTAAACATTGAGAATATCCACTGGGTGGCGGGCATGAATCGGCTTCGGCACGCATACCTCGAGATGTATCCGGATCTCGAGCCCTACTTCATAGCCGGGACTCACGACGACATGCGCGGCGTCATGCTGACAATGGACCTTCCGACCGAAGCGCGCGGTGGCGTCCTGAGCCGGGTAGCAGCGGGGTTGACGTCGCTACCGGCCATGCTCTCAATAATCGTCGGCGTAGTAGCTGGGGTCCTGGGCGCACTTGTTGCTGGTTTGTTCGGAGCGCCCACGCTGGTGGCGATTGCCGTGGCTGCAACCATCCCCCTGGTCATGAACATCGTGTTGGCGTTCATGGGTACGCGGGCCTTCTTCGCATATGTCGGGCGGATGCCGGCTCGATTTCCATCTCCGAGCGCGCCTCCGGCGGCACGTTAAAGGCCCATAGTCTCGCGAGTCAGGCCAACAGTTCTACGGAAAGGCGCGACGCCCCGAGCGCCACTCGCGTGGGGGAGGGTTCCGTCAAATAAAGTTTTGAACCGGGCTCGGCGATCCTGGCGAGACACGCATGATTTCCGAGCTTTACGGAAGCAAGTACGGACCAAGATTCGGTCCGCCGCAAGCGGGCGAGCCCCCAGGCTCGGCGAACAGGCGACCTTCGAGCACGACTCCCGATCGCTGTAGAGCAGATCCTCGCGCAACGAACTTGACCGCCCGCGTATTCAGACGTCTCGCGGCCGTTCGTACAGGCGCACTGATTCCAGTTCCCACTGCATGGAGTTGGTTCCTGGCGCTCGGGAACGGGCGAAGGCCCAGACTTTGGGGAATCCTTGTGGCGGCTGTCCGTCCGGCGTCCAGATACTGACCTCGACCACGTCGGCGTCGTCACCTGGAATGGCCTGATCGAGCGATAGCTGGTCGATGGTCAAGCGTGGCGGGTGGACAGGCACAAACTGAGGCGCTGCTTGTTCCCATTGGGAGCGACACCATCGCGTCAACATCGGGCGGGTTGACGCGACGGCGCCAGTTCCGACATGGGTCCAGACGGATGTGATCATGTCAAGCGCGATCTCGAGGAACCTCGCTCCGTCGAAGCCGCCCTCCCGGCCCTGCAATATCTCGAATGAATGGAGCATGGCCTCGCGTCGTTGTTCGGCGTCGCTGTATTCGTCAAACCCATCAGGGCGCGGGGTGGCCAGGGCCGTAACAAAGTAACGGCCGTATAGGCCGAGCAAGGATAGGCGCACGTTCGACATGTCCTCGTATAACGCCCAAGTAGGCTACCTCCTAGCATGAATGCCTGGGGAATGGAGGTGTGTGATGTGGATTGCTGGGCTCGCCTCACCGGCGAACATCTCCACGGTGAGTTGCGGCTCACCAACCTGGCAGCACGTCGCGCCGATAGAAGGGAGACGTGATCTCGCCTTCGCGGAGGATGGCTTTAGTAGCGCCGGCCGTATCGCACTGAGGGGCTCGCGACCGACACCTGTTGCCCCCCACAGGAGGGACACGCGTGAACCGTCACCACCGAGGCGGCCACCAGGCTTACGGCATGCTGCGTTAACGGCCGGACCATTTCCTGGCACCCCTCGCAGCGAACCAGGTCGGTTTCGCTCTCCTCGTTAGTCACTGCGGTAATCCCTCGAAAAGAGCGTAGATCAGTCAACGAAAGGCGTCAAGGCTAACCCCAGCTTCAGAAGGGACCCGGTGATGGCGAATCGCCCCATGCCGACCACGGCGAATAAGGCGAAGAGGGCCAGGGCAGCGCCAAGCAGGCTGACGTTGCGCGGCCGCTGCCGCCGCTAGTCCAAGGAGGGGCCCGACGAACCGGTATTGCCGGGTGGAGGCGGGCGCTGACACCGTATCGTTTCCATAACCAGCGGCTAACCTCCCCCTGGCCCATCGGTGATAAGAACGCCTGTGCGCCCGACTGGGTAACGCTGCCAGGCTTTTGGCCGCACGGCTGATGGCGATAATCAGGAGATGCCTGAGCTCGGCGAGAAGGCACGTGCCCAGTTACCAGACAGCGCCTTCGCCTACATTGATTCGCGCGGGGTCCGGCGTCTGCCCATCAACGACGAGGCCCACGTCCGTAACGCGCTTGCGCGCTTCAACCAGGTCCGCTTCGAGAATGACGCGGCGCGAGATCGGGCGCGGACGAAGCTGCTGAGGGCGGCGAAGAAGTACGGCATCGTGCCGGTCGGCTTCATGACCGGCCAGTTGCGCTCGCAGAGCCGGCAAGCAGCGGCGGGTAAGGCCGTCATCGAGCTCGGCGGCCTTGGCACGCCG
>JALYYE010000403.1 GCA_030946735.1 Candidatus Dormiibacterota bacterium | reverse complement strand
CGCAGATCAGCTGGTACAAGGAACTCAAAGACCTGCCGTCGCGGCCGGACGCGTGGAGCGATCCCGCGCTCACCGCTGACCCGAACTTGAAGGTCTTCGGTGACCAGTTGAAGGACGCGCATTCGCCGCCGAACATTCCGCAGTGGGAAGAGGTCGCCAAGGCGATCGACGACTGGCAGGAGAAGGCCTGCCTGAACAAGGCGACGCCGGAGGCTGCCGCCAAGGGCATGCAGCAGCAAGTCACACAGATCATCGGCGGCTAGCCGTGAGCGCCCAACAAGCGCTGGTCGCGTCCGCTCGGCGGGCGCGGCCAGCCGCCAGGCGCGGGTGGCTCAAAGAGGCCCTCACCGGGTGGGCCTTTTCGGCGCCGTTCCTGCTGATCTTTCTCGCCTTCCTGGCGCTGCCCATTTTGGCTTCGGCCATCCTGAGCTTCACAAACTTCAGCCTCGGCAACCTGGTCGACCCCTTCTCGGCCCGCTTCGTCGGGCTCAACAACTACGCCAAGCTCCTGGGTGACCCGAACTTCCAGCAGGCGGCGCTGACCACCGCCATCTTCGTCGTGTTCGGCACGGTCTTGAATCTGGCCGTCGGCCTGGCGGCCGCGGTTGCGCTCAACCGCGGGATCAGCCGCTTCCGGGCAGTCTTCCGGGTTGGCTATTACCTGCCGGTCGTGTCCAGCATCGTGGCGATCGCGGTCATCTGGCGCTTTCTCTTCAACGCGGACTTCGGCGTGGTCAACGGCGCACTGCAGGCGGTGGGCATCAAGGGGCCCGATTGGCTGGGCAGTCCGACCCTCGCCGTCGGCATCATCGTCGCGCTGATGGTCTGGCGCAACTTCGGGAACGCGATGATCATCTTCCTGGCGGGCCTGCAAGGCATCCCGAGCGACCTGTACGAGGCGGCCCGCATCGACGGCGCCAACCGCTGGCAAGAATTCCGCAGCATCACCCTGCCGATGCTCAAGCCGACGACGCTGCTTCTGACGGTCGTGACGACGATCGGGTTCCTGCAAGTCTTCGAGGAGCCCTTCGTCATGACGCAGGGCGGCCCGCTGAACAAAACGCGACCGATCTCCATGTACGTCTACCAGCAGGGGTTCAACTTCTTCCACCAGGGCTACGCGAGCGCCATGGCGTACACCCTCTTCGTCGTCATCGCCGCCGTCACGCTCATCCAGTTTCGGCTCCTGAGGTCTGATACATGAGCGTGGCAACCCCCGTCCGCCCGGCCATTCCAGTGGTTGCCCAGGCAAAACCCGAACAGCGTCCGTCAGGTGGTGGCCGTCGCGAGGGCAATTCGCTGTGGGTATATGCGGTGCTGCTGATAGGCCTCGTCTTGCTGGTGGGGCCTTTCCTCTGGATGGTCGCCAGCTCGGTCAAGACTTCGGCTGAGCTTCATCACGTGCCACCGACCTGGATTCCGCAGACATTCACGCTGGACAACTACGCGACGATCTTCACCAAGCTGAACTTCCCCCAGTACTTCGTCAACTCGGTGATCGTCGCGACCGTGGTGGTCGGTTCGAACCTGCTGTTCTGCTCGATGATCGGCTACGCGCTGGCCAAACTGCGCTTTCGCGGGAAGAGCGCCGTCTTCTTGATCGTGCTGGCGACCATCATGGTGCCGCAGACGGTCTACCTGGTCCCGCTCTTCGTGCTGATGAGCAACCTGGGCCTGGTCAACAGCTACGCCGGGCTGATCCTGCCGTTCGCCGCGCAGGCTTTCGGCGTCTTCCTGATGCGGCAGTTCATCCAGGGCATTCCCGATGAGCTGTTGGAGGCGGCACGCATGGACGGCGCCGGCGAGTTCACCGTGTTCCGGCGGGTCGTGCTACCGCTCCTCGGCGCGCCGCTGGCGACGCTGGGCATCCTGACCTTCCTTGGCAGCTGGAACAACTTCCTTTGGCCGCTCATCATCGCGACCAGCGACTCCATGTACACGTTGCCGGTTGCGGTGGCGACCTTCTCCGTCGGGCAGAACGCCGTCGACTACGGCCTGCTGATGGCGGGCTCGGTGGTGCTGATCGCGCCCGTCCTGCTGATCTTCTTATTGCTCCAGCGGTTCGTGCAACAAGGCATCGCGACAACCGGCCTCAAGGGCTAAGGAGGAATCGCTCATGGGTCGTACACGCATTTTCGGTGTGCTGCTCGCCCTCGTGCTGCTGGGCGCGGCCTTCGCCCCCCCGGCGGCCGCCGCCGGTCCGGGTGACGACGGACAGTCGAACTGCGAGGGTGATCACCAGGGCCAGGACTGTAATGGGTTGAGCGACGCCCAGCGGAAGTCGCTGATGGCGATCGCGCGCGATACCTGGAAGTTCTACCACTGGGATGTCGATCCCCGGACCCATCTGCCGATGGACAATCTCACCTACGGGGGTGGCTCGCCAGTACCCACCAGTTATGGCCGGTACACCTCCGCGGCCAATATCGGCGTTTACCTCTGGGCCGTGGTGTCGGCTATGGACCTGGGACTGATCAGCAAGCGTGAGGCCACGCAGGAAATCTCGGCCACCCTGACCGAGGTCGCCAAGCTCAAGCGTGATCACGGATTTCTTTACCAGTGGTACGACACCACGACGGAGCACGTGATCCTGAACCCGGGCGAAAAGGATTGCTCCGTCGAGCCCACCCCGATGTTCGATAACTGCTACTTCATTTCCAACGTCGACAACGGCTGGTACGCCTCCGGCCTGATCGTGGTTCGAAGCGCGCTACCCAGCCTTCGGCGTCAGGTGAACCAGCTGATCGCTCCCATGGACTTCGGGCTCTTCTATGACGGCCGTCCACAGACGAGATGCAACGTCAACCCAGCGATTGCGGGCAACCAACCCACCGGGCAGATGTACGGCGGCTACTACGTGGGGTTACCGCCTGACCAGGGTGACAACTGGCACCACTATTACCACAATGGGGCCTTCTATAGCGATCCGCGGATATCTGCCTACATTGGGATGGGGCTGCACCAGATGCCCGGCGACGTTTGGTGGCGCAGCTGGCGGGTGCTACCGCCAAAGGCTCCGCATCCCGAATGCCAGGCCTCGGACCCCGACTTCTCATGGCAAGGACAGTGGCCGCACGGTGGCTACTGGACGGTCTACCGCGATCCGCAATCGGGCAAGAAATTCGACGTCTGGGAAGGCCACTACACCTATCCCAGCACGAATCTCACCTTCATCCCCACGTTTGCCGGCGGCATGTTCGAGGGCCTGATGGCAAATGAGGTCGTCCCGGAGACCACCTGGGGGCCGAAGAGCTTCGGTCTCGCCGACGTGCGGACCCCCCAGGTCGCGATCAAGTACGCAACCGAGCAGCTCCACCACCCGGTCTGGGGCATGTCGCCCTCCAGCACCGCCGACGACAGTGGCGGATACGGCGGCTTCGGGGTCGAGGGCCTGACTTTCCCGTACTACGGGGCCGGGGCCAACGCCAGCCACCCGAGCAAGGGCTTGTCCCAGTGCCATGGCTGCGCCACCGAGGATGTGGTTACTCCGCACGCGTCATTTCTTGCCCTAGATGTCGCGCCCCAGCAGGCCTACGCCAATATTCAGGCGTTGCGTGCGCACTATCCCGGGGTGTACGGGGCCAACGGTTTCTTCGATGCCGTCAACCCAGCGACTGGCTCGGTCGGCCACCGGATCCTGGTGCTCGACCATTCGATGATCATGGCCGCGCTGGACAACGCATTACGGAACCGTAAGATGCAGCAACACTTCGCTCGGGACCCGGTCGCCTGGGCGGCCCGTATGTACCTGTCGATGGAGACGTTCTCCATCAAATCGCGCGACGATTGACGTCGACATCGCGGCAGCCGCCTCCTGAGCAACGGGATGCGGCTGCGCGACTGGACTGGGAACGCCGCGTCGGGCACCGCCGCGATTCGGTCGCGGCGGCCATTGCCCACGAGCTCCCCGCGCCGGACCAGCTCCGTGCCGAGAGTGGGGGGGGACAGGTGACGCTCCGCTGGCGACCGGTTGCCGGCGCCGCCGGGTACGTCGTCCAGCGAGCCGATCGACCGGATGGACCCTTCGCCACGATCGACCATGGTGGGGG
>JALYYE010000371.1 GCA_030946735.1 Candidatus Dormiibacterota bacterium | reverse complement strand
GCAGCTTCCTCTTGCATTCGCCACGCATCGACAAGATCGACGTCGTCCGGCATGGCAAAGTGCGCCGGGCGAAGCTGTACTACCTACGCGGAAGAGTCGGAAAGAGCGCACGCATCCGGGAGAAGCGCCAAGCCGTTGCCACAACTGCCGTCCCCGCCGACAGCGAAGTCGCAGCAGAAGCGCCCGAAACGGCCGAAAGCTGACCGGGACCTCTGGGTCTTCGAGCGGCAGGCCTTTGGCCTCGGCTACGCGACGGTTGCCGGCGTGGATGAGGCCGGCCGCGGGCCCTGGGCGGGTCCCGTGGTGGCCGGTGCCGCGATCATGCGGCCCTACTTTCATTGCGAGGGGATCGACGACTCCAAGCTGCTGACGGCCGAGGAACGCGACCATTACTACGACTGCATCATCGACGGCGCGGAAGCCTGGGGCGTCGGCATCGTTGAGGTCGACGAGATCGACCGGGTCGGCGTTTCGCGGGCGAACCGCTGGGCGATGGGCATCGCGCTGCAGCAGCTTGGCCGATCGATCGACTATCTGTTAGTGGACGGCTTCTTGCTGCCCGAGGCGCTCACGCCGCAACTCCCGATCGTGAAGGGCGATCGCCGCTCGATCTCCATCATGTCGGGCGGCATTCTCGCCAAGGTAACTCGCGACCGGCTGATGATGCGAATGGCCGAGAAGTTTCCCGGCTACGGCTTCGAGATGCACAAGGGCTACCCCACGCCCGACCATCTGGCGGCCATGGACCGGCACGGCCTGAGCCCGCTGCACCGGCGATCGTTCATCTCGATCCGCACGCGCGCCGAGCTGGAAGCGGCCGCCATTGCCAGCCAAACCCCTCGGGACTAGCGGCGAGGCCCTCGCCGAGGATCACCTGCGTGGCCTTGGCTACGAGATCGTTGGCCGGGACGTCCGGACGCCCCTCGGCCAGCTGGACCTGGTGGCGAAGGACGGAACGACGCTGGTCTTCGTCGAGGTCAAGACGCGGTCCGGACACGGCTTCGGCCTGCCGCAAGAGTCGGTCGACGCCAGAAAGATCCGGAAGCTCCGGCAGCTGGCGCTGTACTACTTACAGATGCAGCCGCACCGGGGACAGGTCCGCTTCGACGTCGTCGGCCTGACGGTCAGCGATGGGCGCTTGGTTCGCGTGGACCACATCAAGAACGCCATCGACTAGAACTTGCAAGGACCCTTGCACGGCGACGTCAGAACTGGAGGAGCCCTTCGGTGTACAGCCAGCCACATCCCTCGCGGGGGGAAGCCTCGAATGAAAATGAGCCTGTTCCACGGCGGCATCTTTACCCTGCCGCACAGGCGGATCGACGCCCGAGTCACTGGTGGTATTGGGGCCGCGCGATCTACGTCAGCCGCCGCGACTACTGGAGCATCACTCGGGCCTTCCTGACCGCCGGTCTCCCTCTCGGCGCCTACGGTGTCCTGGCTCGCGACCGGCGTGCCTTCCGCTGGGCCCTCGGTCTCGCCGAGGTTGGATTCGCCCTGCTCGGCTACTCCCTCTTCGGGCTCTACCGCATGTACGGCCACCCGTCGATGCGGTACTACGAAAGGCTGGTCCAGGATGCCGGCCTGCGCGGGAAGCTGGCGATTGCAGATCTGCACATCGGCACCTGGCGCACCGCGTACGCGCTCGCCGACCTGCTCCCGGAGGCAACCATTCACAGCGTCGACTGCTGGAATCGGGAAGGGGACGCGGCGGAGGCGGCGATCGCCGATGTGCGTGACCTGGAGCCCGCCCCGCAGCATCTGCGGATCCACCCGGCGCGCGCCGGAGACTTCGGTCTTCCGCTGGCGGCGGCCAGCTGCGACGTGGTGGTCTTCGGCTTCGGCACGCATGAGATCCCGGAAGGCGAATCACGCGAGCGGCTTTTTAAGGAGGCCGAGCGCGTGCTCCGTCCCGGTGGCCGGGTCTTGCTCTTCGAGCACGGCCAGGACCTCCATAACTTCCTGATCTTCGGCCCCGTCATCCACCACGTGACGAAGCGCGAGGACTGGCTGCGGATCATGCGGGCGCACTTCGACGACGTCCGCTATGCACGGAGCTCGGCGGCGGTCGACCTCATCACCGCACGCCGGCGGTGACGGTACTCGACGCCGACGTCGTCGTGGTCGGTGCCGGCATCTCCGGGCTTGCGGCCGCCTACCGGCTGAAGAGCCACGGTCTCAAGCCACTCGTTATCGAGCAGAGTGACCACGTCGGTGGCCGGATGCGAACGGATCGCGTCGGCGGCTACAACATCGACGCCGGCGTCACCATCTTGGGGCGTCGCTTCGGGCGGATGCGTGCGCTCGTCCGTGAGCTTGGACTCGAGCACATGACGCAGTCGGTTCCCTTTTCGCTCGCTATCGACGGTTCAGATCGAACACGGACGTATCGGGCGGCCCGGCCCGATGGCCTCCTGCTCGGTCGCAACCTGTCCCTCGAGGAAAAGCTATCGGTCGCGCGCTTCGGCATCGACATGCTGCGGTACCGTGGCGTGCTTCTCCATGGACTGGCGGACCAGGCGACGCAACTCGATGACCGTACCGCGGCCGACTATCTACGCGGCCTTGGACGTGGTGGTTCCTCCCTTCTCCGAGACCTCTTTGAACCGGGATTGCGCGCGGCTGTCGGCGGCGACCTTGGCGCGACCTCACGCCAGGTCTTGCTGACGGTCGTGTTCAACACGCTGGATGCCGGCCTCTGGAATTTCCGCGAGGCGGTCGACCTTCTTCCCCGGGCTCTGGCAGCAGCCGTTGACGTGCGCCTATCGGTCGAGGCGGTGGCGGTACAACGCCCATCGACCGGCATCGTCGTCGAGGTCGATGAGAGCGGGCGAAGGCAAACTCTTCGTGCTCGGGGCGCCATTCTGGCAATCCCGGGAGGACGCATTCCTGGGCTGGCGGCGTGGCTTCCTGATTGGTTGCTGGGACCGCTGGCGCGGACGGAATTCTCTCGCCTGTCTAGCATCCATCTCGGACTTCGGCGAGCACCAGCCGCGAAGGTGGTGGGTGTCGGCTTCATCAACGCAGCCGCCGGCATCGGCGTCCTCGAACTCGAGCACCTGCGCGCGCCGGGCCGCACCCCCGCAGACAAAGGCATGGTCTCCGTGTACTTCGTCAACGCCCCGGGATTCGACTGCGTCGACTCGAACGATGCGGAGTTAACCCGGAGAGCGATGGAGATCGTGGAATCCCGCTTTCCTGGACTCGGCAAAGAAATTGAGCTGGTTCATCGCGTCACCTGGCCAACCGGTATCGCGCTGTTTCCGGTCGGACGAATCCGGGAGATGAGCGCGGTCCGGCGGCGGCTCGCGAGCTGGAACGAACCCGTGGACGTAGCCGGAGACTGGCTCGACGGAATCGCGTCTGAATCCGCCTTGCGCACGGGCGAGCAGGCCGCCGATCGGCTAGCGGCGCGAATGTCCTCGACGGTATTTAGAGGATGAGCTTGGATTGCGCGTCGGCGTAGCGGCCGACTTTGCGGAAGCTGTCCGCATCAACGCCCAGTTGCCTTGACACTTCCAACGCCAGCCACTGAAACGGCACCACGTTGATGATCGGAGCGAGTCGTTCATCGATCGCCGGGGTTTCCAGCGCGACTGTCGCGGTGAGACCGGTGGCCGCGGGACCGACGGCCAGGGTTGCCGCGCCGATCTCGCGGAGGGCCGCCGCCAGCTCCGCGGTCCTCGCCAGGGCGGCGCCGGGCTGCGCCAGCATCACGACCGAGTCCTCCGCAGTCAGGCTGATCAGCGGCCCGTGGAGGATGCTCTCCAGTTCGTGGCCCTCAGCGCTTAGGTACGACGCCTCCCGCAGCTTCAGTGCTCCCTCGAGCGCGGTCGCGTGTGCCGGACCGCCACCGACAAAATGGACGACCCGTTTGAGGTGGAGCCGATCGAGAACCTGGACGACCGCAGCGCGGAGCCTCAGCGTCACGCGGATCGCGTCGGGCACGCGGGCAAGTTCGGCCTTCCACGGCGGCGAACCGAGGGCGACCGCCAGTTGTGCCAGTCGGACCAACGCGCCGGTGTGGCTCGCCGTGTGCACCGGCGAGCGCTCCTGCGGAACCGTATGGACGACGCCGAGGCCGGTCAGCGGGGAGCCCTCGCCCGTGATAGCCAGCCAGTGGTCCTGGCTGCCGAACCCATTGAGCGCCGCCTGACTGAAGAGCTTGGTTCCGCGATGGCTCAGGAGCACAAGGCCGTCATCCGCGTTGATGCGTGGTGGATAGTTCGCGAACTCAAACGCTGGGATCGCCCAGGCTTCTACGCCGGCGCTTCGCAGGAGGTACTGGCCGACGAGTGCGCCGTGGTAGCTGGTCCCGGTGCCGACGATGAAAAGGCGCGACCGGCCCGATAACCGTGCGACGGCAGATGCCGACGGTGGGTCATGGAGGAGTCTCTCCAGCGCAGCGGGTTGCGATCGAATGGTCTCCTCGAGAAACGCGCCGGGCTCTGTCAGGCGGCTTCTTCCCAGGCCTTGAGGAACTGGTAGACGATCCGGCCGGTGGCGCCCCAGATAACGTCGTCGCCAACGGTGTAGTAATGGATTCTGTACTGCTGCTCGCCGACGCTCCGAATCTCGGTCCTATGCACCTCAGGGTCGAGCAGCCGGGTGACCGGAACCACAAGCACACTCTTCACCTCGTCAGGGGCCAGCACCAGGTCGTCGATGCCCCCTTCGACCAGGCCGACGACGGGCGTGATCACAAAGCTGCTGACCGCGGTGAAGACGTCGTCCAGCTCGCCGAGTACCGTCACGCGTGAGGGCTCGAGGCCGATTTCCTCGTAGCTCTCACGGAGCGCCGTCTCCATCGTTTCCACGTCCGTGTCCTCTCGCTGACCGCCGGGAAAGGAGATCTGACCCTTGTGGGTCAGCACCGTGTCCGTGCGCCGCGTGAAGAGCAACTCGATCCCATTGCGACGCTTCACCAGGG
>JALYYE010000349.1 GCA_030946735.1 Candidatus Dormiibacterota bacterium | reverse complement strand
GCCGACGACGATCGCCACGTACACCGCTGTGATGAATGCGGCCATCGCGCCGAACACGACCGACTTGTTGATCACCAGGTCGATGTCGTAGAGGTGGTACTTGAGGATGGCGATGGTCGCGGCAACTGGCAGGCCAAAGGCCACCGCATAGGCTCCGAGTGTCCACTCGATGTCACCGACCCAATGCGAATGGGTGAGGGCGCCGAACGGAATCGCGATGAGGACGTCCAGGCAAATGAGCGCCACCACGTAGAGAAACCATTTGAGCTGCTCACGCTCTTCGCTCCCTGCGCGGCGAAATCGGGAGAACATACCGGCGCCGCAGGTCAGGATGAGGAGGACCAGCGTAATGTTGAACACCGACTCGGCGAGCTTGATCGGACCCGCCAGTTGCGCCAGGCCAGTCGGGTTCGGTAGGAGAGCCAACTGGTGATAGATGCCCTCGTTACCGGCCATGAGCTCAATCGGCCGGACCATGTAGACAAGCCCCTCGAGGGCAGCTTCAATCACGATCAACCAGAGGACCGGCCGCCAGCGTGCTGACGGGGGCCGCCCCGTCGGAAACAGCAGCACCAGCAGCGGGAGAACGGCCCCCGTGACCACCTGGCCGACCCATGGATAGAACCAGGCGACGAAAGTGGCGGCGGGCAGGGAACCGGGCGCGATGACGAAAGCGCGGAGCGCGTACTCGCTCGCGAAGGACTGCACCTGGATCCACAGGGCAAACCCCAGGAAGAGCCAGCCAATAGGATTTTCCGGCCGTCGCAGGGCGATCAGTAGACCGAGTGCGGGAAAGACAAGCAAGAACCCGAGACCGAGGCCCGCTAGAAGAGGGTTCCCGAAGCCGAGGCTTGTGCTATCGATGATGCTGAGCGCGATGAAGGCGGCCGCGAAGACGAGCGTCAGCCCGAGAAGAATCGAGGCGAGCCACCGAGCCCGACGCTGATTCACGCGATCGGCTCCAGGGCGCGCGCGGGAATCCAGCCCTCGACGGTGGTGCCGGCATTTCGTGCGGATCGCACCTCGAGGCTGCCGCCCAGGGCGCGGACCCGGTCGGTCATCGTTTGGAGGCCGGGGCCTGGCTCGCCATCTTGCTGCTCAAACCCGGGGCCACTGTCGGTGATCGAGAATGCCACGCGGCCGTCTGTCGCGCTTAGCCAGACAACCGTGGGGGCCGCGCCGGCGTGCTGGGCGACGTTTTGCAGGGCCTCCACGCAACAGAAGTACACGGCACCCTCCACCTGCTCATCGAAGCGACTGGTTGCAAACTCACGATCCGTGTCGAGCTGAACCGGGACGCGCGCCTTTTTCAGATAAGCCTGCAGGGCAGCAACCGGTCCCATATCGATCAGCAGTGGTGGGTAGATGCCGCGAGCCAAATCGCGCAGCAGTTCGAGGGTTTCGTTGGCTTCGTCGGTCAGCTGGCCGAGGACGGTGGCGGCCGCGGCGCCGTCGCGCTGCACCAGCTGGCGAGCGCCGGCGATTTGCCCAGCGATCGATAGCAGACGGGGCTCGGTTGCCGCCTGGATATTCCGCTCCAACTGGCTGCGCGCGACATTGCCCGCGGCAACCAGGCGCTGGCGGGCGGCCCGCAGTTCCGCAGCTCGCGCGGAACTCTCCCGGAGGCGCGCCTTGAGCTCAACCGTCAGCCGGACATTTCGCATCACGAGCCCAGCCTGGGCGGCCAGATCCGTCAGCAGCTTCTCCTCAACGGGCGTCAGCGCTTCACCCGGACGCTTACTGATGCTCAGGGCACCGAGCAATTCACCCTGGTGCCGCACCGGAACGATCCGGCTGACGTCTGGGACTGTTGGGAGAACCTGCCCGGTGATGGCAAGGGGCGGCGGTGTCGGTCCATCAGCCGCCGGCCACGAAGCAGCCGGAACAATTTCGTCCTCCAGGCGGATCCATACGTTGGCCTTCGACGCGCCGGTCGCCTCGCCCAGGACGCTGGCCATTCGTGGAAGAACGTCTTCACTCGAATAGATGCCGCCGACGCGGTCGGAAAACTGCGATAACACTTCGTACGGCGTGGCGCGTTTGCCGTAGACCAACCGGTTCGCAAAGCGTTGGACCCAGTCACGAACCGGTTGAAACGCCACCGCCACGACGGCCGTCGCAAGAATCGATAGCGTGAGATTGGGCTGGCCGGCCGCACCGAGCAAGTTGCCGATGCCAACGACGATGCCAACGTACACCGCGGTAATGAAGGCGGCGAGGGCAGCGAAGACGACCGACTTGTTGATGATCGGGTCGATGGCGTAGAGGCGATATTTGAGAATGGCCAGCGCGGCCGCTCCAGGAACACCAATGGTCAGGGCGACGATAAAGATCACCCAGCTCACGTTCGCCCACCAGCCCGCCGGGCCAAAAAGGGGCGTGACGGAGACGACGAGAACGCCGCCCGCGTAGGCAAACCACTTCAGCTGCTGCCGCTCCTCTCCTCGCGATCGAATGAAGCGGAGCACAAGGGCGCCGAACGACACGAGACCGATCACCGGCAGAGCCAGTCTCAATGCCGCCTCGCTGCTCTGGAGCAGGCCGCCCCACTCGGTGATGCCGGTCGGATTCATGGCCAGTTGGAACGTGTGGCCCTCGCCCTGGTTGCTGCCGATGATCGGGCCCGGGGTCAAGATCGCCGCGATGGTTTGCAGGCTGGCGACCGCGACGGCAAGCCAGGCAACGACCTTCCAGCGACGCGACAGCAGGCGTCCGTTCGGAAAAAGGAGGAAGAAGAGTGGCAGCCCGGCCCAGAGCGCGGGATAGGGGAGCCAGGTTTGAAACCACGCCACGAACGTTGCGGCCGGAAGTGATCCAGGCGCTGTGTGCAAGCCAAGGATCGCGTACTCGGATCCGAAGAACGCAATCGCATTATCCAAACCGAGGGCGGCCAGAATCCAGCCGATGGGATTCCTGGGATGGCGGGCGGCAATCAGCGCGCCAAGGGTGGCGTATGCCGGTCCGGGCAAAAAGGCCCCGGGGATGAGGACGAGTGACGTGCTGGCCAGGGTCGACTGGTTGGGGACGAGCAGCAGTAGCCCGGTCGTCGTAAAAGCGAGAGCGGCAACCCAGATGGATAAAGCGATTCGGCGGGCGCTCGGCGCGCTCATCCGACCGGCTCCAGGTTGCGGACGGGCACGCGACCCTGCAGCGACGTGCCGCCAACGGGTCCGGAAACCACCGTCAGGTCGCCGCCGAGTGCAGCCATCCGATCAGCGATGTTCTGCAAGCCCGAACCCCTCCGAATACGCAAGGGGTCGAAGCCGACCCCGTCGTCGTTCACTGAGAACGACAGCTCGCCGCCGAGGTTCTCCAGGTGGATTCGCACCTTCGTGGCCCTCGCGTGTTTCGCCACGTTCTGGAGTGCCTCGAGGCAACAGAAGTAGACAGCGCCCTCCACCTCGGATGGATACCGGGTGACGCCGGTCGACGAAACCTCGACGGGCAGGGAAAACCTCGCGCCTTGCGCGCGAATTGCGGACTCCAATCCCAGCTCGCGAAGGATCGGTGGATAGATTCCGCGGGCGAGGGCGTGAAGCGTCTCGAGCGCCTGGTGGGTCTCGCCCTCGAGCTCGTCAAGGAGACGGGCCGCGCGAGCGGGGTCGCGTTTCGCCAGCGTCGCGGCCAGCCGAAGCTTCACGGCGATTGCCACCAGGTGCTGTTGCGCACCGTCGTGGATGTTGCGTTCCAACCGGCGCCGCGTGGAGTCCTGGGCGGCGATGATCCGGGCGCTGGACGCCTGCAGCTCGGTGGTTTGGGCGGAGATCTCAGCCAGGCGCGCCTGAAGTTGCCGGGTCAGTTGCAGATTGCGAAGGACGACGCCTGCCGGTGACGCGAGATCGGCGAGCATTTTTTCATCGACTGGCGTGACCGCATCGCCGCGGGCCTTTCGAATGCTGAGCGCCCCGAGCACTTCCCCCTGATGCTGTACGGGAACCATGCGATCGCTGGTTGAGCGTCCGGCCGCCGCGGGCATCGTCGGAGACGATCCATTTGGTTGCGGCCAGGAGGCGAGAGCCGTATTTTCAGTGCCCTCATTTGCCCAGATCACCGCGTGCGCGGCGCCAGTCGATTCGGCGATGGTTTGCGCAAGCCGCGGCAGGACCTCCTCATCTGAGTATGTCGAGGCGATGCGATCCGAGAACTCCGAGAGGGCTTCGTAGGGAGTGGCACGCTTGCCATACACAAGACGATTCGCCACCTGCTGGACGCGTTCACGAACTGGTTCGAAGGCGACGGCGACCAGCGCGGTGGCCAGGATCGACAGCCCGAGATTTGGCCTGCCGCCAGTACCCACCAGATGGCCGATGCCGACCACTATCGCGACATAGACGAGGGTGATGAACGCAGCCATCGCGCCGAAAAGCAGCGTCTTGTTGATGACGAGGTCGATGTCGTAGAGGCGGTACTTCAGGACGGCAATCGCCGTCGCTACGGGCAACCCGACGACGAATCCGGCAAGAAGGATTGCAAACGCAAAGTCCTGTAATGCTGGGTTCCGCAGGAAGGCAGTGCCCAGGACCGCGATGCCTATAACCGACCCGACGTATGCCACCCATTTGAGTTGCTGACGTTCATCGCCCCGTGCGCGAACCAGGCGGATCACCAGTCCCACGGCCGCGATAAGGATGATCAGAAACGCCCCAAGGCGTCCGATGCCATCGGCCAGATCGAGCACACCCCCGAGGGCGCCAATGCCGAATGGATTCTGGACACCGAAGTCGGTGCCGGGGCCGCTCGGCGGCCGGAGCGCATCCGTCATATCTCCCGGTGAGAACATCGAGCCGACGACCATGAGCAGGGCGCAGGCCACGCTGAGCCAGACCAACGGCCGCCACCGCGCTGATGCCGGCCGGCCAGTGGGGAAGAGGAGCAGCACGAGGGCGATTCCGGCCGGGAAGACAAACCAGAGTGACCAACGCTCCAACCAGGCGAAATAAACCGCCCCGGGCAGCGAGCCGGGATGGACCACCAGACCGCGGATTGCGTACTGCTGGGCGAAGGTGGTCAGGGCTC
>JALYYE010000341.1 GCA_030946735.1 Candidatus Dormiibacterota bacterium | reverse complement strand
TGATGGATGACATCACCCGCTTCGTGCGCCCACTGAGCCGCAAGCTGCTGCGCGCGCTCAACCGCAACGTGACGCGTGACCCGGTGCGAGTGCTGGACGTCCTCTTCGATTGCCAGCAACTCCTGCTACCGCGGTTGATGGTGGCGTAGTCCTAGCGTAAGGGGGGTTCCTCGGCAAGATAACCGTCAGCCAGCACGCTCAATAAGCCGGATAGCCGTTGCAGTTGAATCCGGTCTGTGCGTGAAATAGCCTGTGCGCCCGGTCGGAGTACCCTGCTGAGGATCCCTTGATGCGCCAGACCATGCCCCGCGGACGCGGGTTGCCAGCGACGCTACGGCGTCGCTGGTGGATTTTCCCTATCGTCGTGCTGCTGGTGGCGGCTGCCCTGGTGTTTCGCGCCCTCTCCGCCCCGTTGGCGGTCAGTGCCAGCGTCGCCGACGGCGACCATGCCGTCGTGCGGAGCTCGGCGGTCGTGCTGAGCTTCAACCAGGACATGGACGTGGCGTCGGTCACCAATGGCTTTCGCATAATTCCGGCGGTACCCTACACGGTGGTCGTCAAGAATCCGCGGTCCTTCGAATTCCATCCACAGCTGGAGCCCGATACGGCCTACCGCGTCCAGGTGACGGGTGCGCGCAAGGGCGTCGGCTTCGGCAGCGAGAATTATTCGGTCTCGTTTCGCACCGAAGCGGCCCCCAAGGTCTCCGGTGCGACCTTCAACGACGCGCCCCTCGCAGACGGCCAGCAGGCGGTCGCCTTGCGGGGGAATATCAAGGTTGCCTTCTCACAACCCATGGACACCACCCGGACGGCGGTCGTCCTGGATGGGACCACTGTCGATGCCAAGAGCATCACCTGGGACGCGACTGGACAAAAGGCCACGCTGGCGGTGACCCTGGGCCACAGTCGCACTCACACGCTGCTGGTCCCCAAGTCGGCGACCAACCGTAAGCGGGATGTGGCGGTCGCCGACTGGAAACTCAGCTTCACCACGGTGGTCCAGGTGCCGTCGGCAGGATCGACGGCACGGCTGGGGACCTCGAGTGCGCCGATCATCATCCAGATCGAGAACAGCTCGCAGCCGACGGTCCGGCCGCAGACCGGCATGCAGCAGGCCGACATGATCTACGAGTACATCAGCGAGTTCGGCATCCCCCGGCTCAGCGCCATCTACTGGCACGTGCCAACCAGCCTCATCGGGCCGGTGCGCAGCTGCCGCCTGATCACGGTGCAGCTCGAGCAGATGTACCGCGGCATGATCTTCTGCTCGGGAGCCAACGACTATGTGCTCGGTCAGGTGTGGAAGTGGCCGAACGTCGTCTACGACTACGCCTACATGTACCCCTTCATGTATCGGGCCTCGGATCGATATGCGCCGCACAACGTGATTGCCCGACCAGACCAGCTCACGGCGAAGGTGGCGGGCACCGGTTTGCCCGCTCTCAACTACGACATCGCGCCGGCCCACCCGGACGTACTCTTCCCGGGTGCGACCCCGGCGACCAGCGTGACGATCCCGCAGCATGGCGCCGTCTGGCGGTATGATGCCAACTCGCATGAGTACCTCAAGTGGCAGGACGGAGCGCCGTTCACCAACGTGGGCACCGGCCAGGTCCATGCCAAGAACCTGATCATCCAGCACGTCCAATCGCGCATCGACACAAACCCGGCCAACACCGGCGTCCACCACACCTACAACACCGAGTACTACGAGCTGGCCGGCGAAGGTGCAGCCGATATCTACACCGACGGCGGGATGGTCCACGCAACCTGGAAGCATCCCAACCGCGACTTACCAGTTGTCTACTACGATGCCAGCGGCAACCCGATCGACCTCAACACCGGGCTGACCTGGGTTCACGTAATAGGGAGTGATCAATGACCTGGACGCACACACTTCGCCAGCGCTGGTGGCTGCTACCGATCGCCATCGTGGTGGTCGCGGCCGCCATCGTGATCCGCATCATCACCACCCCCCTAGAGGTGAGCGCCAACGTCAACGACGGTGACCAGGCTGTCCCACGAACCGCCACCATCGATCTTCGCTTCAACCAGGATATGAAGGCCGAGTCCGTCCAGCACGCCTTCAGCATGAGCCCGTCGGTGATGGTCGCCTTCAAAGCCGTCAGCCTTAGGGAGTTCCAGTTCCGGCCGGCGATGAAGCCGAACACCTCGTATCACGCCGGTCTCAAGGATGCCCAGAACACCTCGGGGCGTGGCGTAAGCAGCGGCTTCAGCTTCAAAACCGAGCCCGCGCCGGCCATTGCCGCCGTCATGGTCGACAACAGCGCGGTCGCCGACGGCCAGCAGGCCGTGAAGCCGACCGGCGACGTGAAAATCAATTTCTCCCAGCCGATGGACGGCGCCAGGACGCCGATCTCGCTTAACGGCAAGCCCTACGACAAGCCCATCACCTGGGCCGGCGACGGGAAGAGCGCCACCCTTCCCATCAAGCTGGGGCACAGCCGGCAGTACCAGCTGTCGATTCCTCAGACCGCGGTCAACCGCAAGCAGGACCCACTGGCGGCCGACTGGAAGTTGTCATTCAGTACCGTCATCCAGGTGCCGTCGCAGGGCGACCCCGCCCGCATCGGGTCGGGCGCGCCGACCATCGTTCAGATCGAGAACAGCACCGCGGCTCGTCCGCAGGCTGGGATGCAGCAGGCCGACATGATTTACGAATACGAGAGTGAGGGCAATGTCCCCAGACTGAGTGCCATCTACTGGCACCCCTTGCCCGACCTGGTTGGGCCGGTCCGGAGCTGCCGCTTGATCACGATCCGCCTGGAGCTGATGTACAAGGGAATGATCTACTGCTCGGGCGCCAACGACTACATCCTGGGGATGGTCTGGAAGCACCCCAACCTCGTCAACGACTACAGCCACGGTTGGGGCGACGTCTTCTACCGGGAGAACAACACCCGCTATGCGCCGCACAACGTGATGATGCACGGCAATAACACGACGGCCTACACTGCAGCCCAGAAACTGGGAGCCCCCGCCTACGAGATCGCCCCGAAGCATCCCGACGGAACCTTCACCGGTGATCCCGCGCCGCAAATCTCCGTCCCCGACCACGGGGCGACCTGGCAGTACGACCCGGGCTCGAAGCAATATCTGAAGTCGCAGGACGGCAGCGCGTTTACCAACATGTACACCGGCCGCGTGCACGCGAAGACCGTCATCGTGCAGTACGTCACCTCCTTCCTCGATACCAACCCGGCGAACAAGTTCCACGACTACTACACCGAGGCGTATGAGCTAACGGGCGACGGCCGCGCCGACGTCTTCGTGGACGGCGTCGTCATCCACGCCACCTGGCACCACCCGGATCCGAACGTTCCGGCAGTGTACCTGGATGCCAGCGGAAACCCGATTGACCTGGACAACGGGCTGACCTGGGTGCATGTAATCGGCTCGCAGAAGTGGACATTCGTCGGCTGATCGATTAGCACCACAACCGTCTATATCGTTCCGCATACCCACTGGGATCGCGAGTGGTACGAGACGTTCGAGACTTTCCGCGCGCAGCTGGTCGAGCTCTGGGACCAGCTGCTCACGCTGACTGAGGCTGATCCCGACTTCCGCTTCCTGATGGACGGACAGACGGTCGTGATCGACGATTACCTGGAGGTCCGCCCGCAGGCGCGGGGCCGGCTGGCGAGGGCTGTTCGCAGCGGACAAATCCAGGTCGGCCCCTGGTACACGCTCCCCGACGAATTCCTCGTCAGCGGCGAAACACTGATCCGCGATCTCCAGCGCGGGCTGGCGTCGGCCGACCTCCACGGCGGCTCGATGCGGGTGGGGTATTTACCGGACTCGTTCGGCCACGCCGCCCAGATGCCGCAGATCTACCGGCAGCTCGGCTTCCAGCATGCCGCGGTCTGGCGAGGGGTGCCGCTCGCGATCGACCGCGTCGCCTTCACCTGGGAAGCGCCCGACGGCAGCCGGATCCTCACCGCCTATATGGGCAATTCGTACTCGCAGGGGGTCGATCTCCCAACCGAGCCCGACGCGCTGGCGGCTCGCATCGCGAGCGCCCTACTGGCGATTGCCCCCTTCCGCCCAACCGCTGACGTCTTGCTCATGAATGGCAACGACCACGTCCTCCCGCAGGCGGCACTGAATGCGGCGGTGCGAGGCGCCGCCGGACGGCTCGACAAAACGGTGATCCGGCTCGCTCGCCTCGACGACTACCTGGCACAGCTGCCCGAAGACGGCTGGCCCCACTGGCGCGGTGAGCTGCGCTCGTCGGCGCGCGCCAACGTTCTGATGGGGACGCTTTCGGTCCGAGTGCCCGACAAGCAGCGATACTTCGAGGCCACCCGCATGCTCGAGCGGATGGCGGAGCCAATCGTCGCGATGACGGGGGTCGATGCCGCGAGCGAGCTCGACCAGGCCTGGACGCTAATCCTGCAAAACGCCGCGCACGACACCGCCTGCGGTTCCGGCATCGACGCCGTGGCGCAGGAATCGAGGGGACGAAGTTCGCGGGCGATCGAGATTGCGGAGCGGATCATCGATCGCTCCCTTGCGAAGCTGGCCGGCGCCGGGCAGGTCTGGAACCCGAGTCCATTTCCGCGCCAGGGCCTGGTCGAGGCCGAAGGCGCGCTCGTCCTGACCCCGGTCATTGCGGGAGGCTCGGTGGTTTCGCTGACGACCACGAGTCCGAGGGACCCGGTCACCGCTCACGGAACTCGGCTCGAGAACGCCCATCTCGTGTGCGATCTTCTTCCCGACGGCACGCTGGCGATTCTCGACCGACAGACGGGTTTGCGTTTCCAGGGTATGCACCGGCTGGTCGACGAGGGAGATGCCGGGGATGAATACAACTTCTCGCCACCCGCGGGCAGCCCGCAGCCTGCCGATCCGGTCCGCAACCTGAAGACCGCGGTTTTGGAAGCAGGTCCACTCCGCGCTCGCCTGGAAGCACGCTACGATTTCGGCGTTTTCAGCGGACTCAGCAGTGATCGGCGGGGTCGCGGCGACGTCGAGAAGGCAATGCCCATTCGACTCACCGTGTCACTCGAAGCCGACCGGCCACGACTCGACTTCGAGCTCGAGGTCATCAACCGCGCCGAGGATCATCGCCTCCGTGTCCATTTCCCGCTCCCCTTTGAGGCGAGCCGTTCCGCCGCGGACACCGCGTTTCACGTGACAGCACGCGGCGTGGGCCCGGCCCATCGCGATCCCGGCGCCGCTGAGCTGGAACTGCCCACCTATCCGATGTGGTCGTTCGTGGACATGAGCGACGGCCGAGCGGGTGTCGCGCTGATCGCCCCTGGTCTGCACGAGTACGAAGTGCTGCCTGGCCCTCCCCAGGAACTCGCCCTGACCCTGCTGCGCTCGGTCGGCTGGCTCTCGCGCGATGACCTGGTGACCCGCATCGGGCACGCCGGTCCCGAGTTGGAGACGCCAGGCGCCCAGGTCTCTGGCGGACACCGGTTTCGCTACAGCCTCTTCTTCCACGCGGGCGACTGGCAGCAGGGGGGCGTCTGGCGCGCCGCCGAGTCGGCCATCCTACCCCTCGTGATCGGACACGGCACACCGGTGAGCACGGCCGCCCCGGTGATCGAGATGGAACCGGATTGCATCCAGATGACCGCCCTGCTGCCGCGACCGGGAGGCTATGATCTCCGGCTCCTCAACGCCTCGGACGCATCAGGCGAGGCACGCGTCCGACTGCAGCCGCAACCCGCGGACGTGACGGTCGTCAATCTTGGCGGCGTTGCGCGCGAGCGCCTGACGACCAAGGATGGCGTGCTGACGATTCCGGTGCGTCCCTGGGAAATCGTGACGCTGCGCGCGGCCCGCTAGCAAACCAAGCGGCCGAGCCGGTCAGCGGGAACTACGCCGCCGCGAACGCCTTCTCGTGGTTCATCCAGCGAGGCAAGGCGTTGAGGAGTGCGGGACCCTCGACCTGGGTCTTGATGACGTACTCGAGGGCGCCAAGCTGGATGGCGCGCTTGATCAAGGTGGGCTCGCTGAAGTTCGACATCACGACCACCGGCGTGTTCTTCGTTTCGTCCGACGCCCGGAGGGTCTGCAGCACCAGGATTCCGTTCTGGCGCGGCATCATGACGTCAAGCAGGATCACCTGGGGTTGGACTTTGGTGCAGAGGTCAACGCCGGACACGCCGTCGTTGGCAACCTGGACCTCGTAGCCGTTGCCCCGAAAGAGGGTCGCATAGTAGTTGGCGGCAGCGGGATCGTCCTCGATGATCACGACCGTCCCCGCATTGGGCCCGTGCTCGCCGGCCGCGGGAGTCTCCGGGACTTCCGCCGACGGCCCCTCATCGGGCGCGGTGGTGGCGACTGCCTCGAACTGCGGCTCGGGCTTGGCTTCGGGCTCAGGCTCGGGCGCCGCATTCCAGGGGCGCCAGGCATCGGCTTTAGTAGTCGGGGTGACCGGTACGGGGGTGGTCGCCGGCTCCTCCCATGGCTGCTCGGCGGCGACCGGTTCCGGCTCTACTTCTGCTTGGGCAGGCTCCGGCTCGGGTGCAGAAACCGGTTCCTCTCCGAAGAGCATGGATCGCATCGACCCCCGCGCCTCGCGCCTCGGCTCGGGCTCGGGTTCGGGCTGCGCTTCCGGTTCGACCACCGGGGCTTCCGCCTCGCTGGCCACGATTGGCTCCGGCCGCCGTTCCGGCTCGGGCTCCGGCTCGTGCTGGACGGTAGCTGGTTCGGGCTCGGTGGGTTCGGGCTCAGCGGATTCGGACTCCGACGGTGGGCCGAAGTGCAGGGGAAGTGACTCTGCCTCCAGCGTCGGTGTCAGCGCAGGGAGAGTCGGCCCTGTCTCCGCGGGTGCTGCCACTGGTGGCGTCCAACTCGTAGTCGGTGCGGCAGCCGGTGGGGTCCAGCCCGTGATCGGCGCGGGCTCGGCCATCTTCGCCTGAACCATCTTCTCGAGGTTCTCGAGAACGTTGAAGTTGAATCGGCGGCGTTTCGGTTTTCCGCGGCGGCCGGCATTCTCCGCCGGGGGCTCAGCAGCCGGAGGTTCGGCGGCGGGCGCACTGCCAGCGAAGCCTGGCGGAGCGACCGGCACGGGGGGAGTGGCCTGCGGCGCGAAGCTTGGCGGCTCCGCGGATTCGCTCATAGCTGGCGCAAAGGCGGGCGGCGCGAAGGGCGAACCGACCGGCGGGGCGAACGGCCCCGGAACGCCGGGCGGCGGCGCTATGGGCTGCGACATGGGCGGTTGCGGCCCTGGCTGAGGTTGGTAGAAGGGGACGGGACTCGGCGATGGAGCCGGCATCCCCCGTCCGGGGCCGGACGGGTAGCCGCCCCAGGGCGAGCCCTGCGGCGAGGCGGGGGCGGCCCAGGGCACGTTCTGTGGTGCGTAGGGCGGCTGTCCCATGTTCGGGCTCGGCTGCGGTGGCGTCGTGTTCGGTGCCCAACCGGGGGGCGACGGCGGCGAGTAGATCTGTGGGCCCATGCCGGCTTTCTGCAGGGCGGTGCCGAGGTTGCGGGCGTAGGTGCGGCCACCCTTCACCGGCGGGAGACCTCCGGCGTCGACGGGAGCCTCTTCGACCACGGGCGCGTTGGTCGCATAGCGCCGGCCGCCCCCGCTGCTCGAGCTGGCCGACTTGGCCGCCGCCAGGTCGCGGTGGAGGCGTTCGTTCCGCCAGCGCGTGACCAATAACTGGATGGTGACCAGCAGAAGCACCCCGGCCAGCCCGACGATGACCTTGTCCCGGTTGCCGAACACGAGGTGGCTGAAGGGGGTCAGGAAGTTTTGCAATCCGCTCATTTGCCGCTTCCACCTGCAGAAAGATGGCCCTTGACCACCGGGCAAGGGCACTGGCTAGGCGCAGGCACGTTAATAGAACGCTGAGTGGCAGAAAGGCTGTCACTCATGAGAAGCGGACGTTACCGGACCGTCACCTCTGTCCGGCTAGGTGCGCTCAACCAGGCGGCGGTAGCCCTCCTGCAGGCGCGGAATCAGCTGGGCGAAGTTGATCGCCCACCCGATGCCGACCACGCGGTCGGTGAAGATACGGTCATCCGCGGGGTTCCAGTAAGAATCGCGGAACCGCCTGGGGGTTGGCATCCGGAAGTCGTAGGGAACGCCGGCAACCCGCCCGTGCCAGGTCCGCTGCCCTTCAGGCTTGTTCAGCTCCTGGGCGACGGCGGCCAGCGTCAGGAAGAGGGCCGCGGCTCGCAGCAGGCGACCAATGCGCATCGTTAGCCCGCCTTTCGGCCCTGGAAGCCGAGGTTGGGAAGATCGTCCTGGAGGTTCTCCATCGACTTCGCGTAGATCCAGTAGTCGAGAGCGGCCTTGGAAAAAACGACGCGGTCGCCCACTGTCGTGAAGGGGATATTGCGCTTGGCGACGAGGTCGTCGATCAGATCCTTGGAGACGCCGAGGTAACTGGCAACCTGCAGCGAATTCATCACGTAATTGACGGCGGTCGGATCGTAGATCACGATCAAATCCTCCGAGTGGGCTGGCTGAGCCTACCTATAATATGGGTTCGCCGCGCAGGCCCACGGCCCGTTCGTCTAGCTGGTCCAGGACGCTGCCCTCTCAAGGCAGAAATCAGCGGTTCGAATCCGCTACGGGCTACTTCAACCGAACACTATCGGACGCTAAGTGCGCGTGGTCGGAAGCCTCCGGAACCGATAGCCCACGCCACGGATGGTTTCGATCATCTCTGCTGCGTCGCCCATCTTCTTTCGTAGCGACTTTACGACTGCCTCCAGGACGTTGCTGGCCGTGTCCACGTCATGCCCCCAAACTGCCTCCATGATCGCGCGGCGGGGCACCGGTTTCCCTTCGTGCTCGTACAGGAATTGCATGACGTCGAACTCCAGTCTGCTCAGGTCGATCCGTCGTCCTTCTAGAACAAGTTGCCGCTCTGGGGTGGCAAGTATCTCGGCCTGATCGACGCCGAGCTCTCCGGCCAGGAGCCACGAAAGCCAGCCATCAATAGACGAAGGTCCAAAGTCATTGACGGCTGCGTAGTGCTGGATTCCGTCCACCACCAACGCTGATCCCGGAAAGAGCTTGAATCCGAGCCGCGTCGAAACCTCGCCATACGTCGCAAGATCGCAGAGCACCGTGTAAACACGTCGAAGATTGGGGCGAAGCTCCATGTAGGCCCGCTTGAGATCCAACCAGCAGGCGGCCTGGACCGGCCCAGGCATTTCACCCTTCTCACGAT
>JALYYE010000324.1 GCA_030946735.1 Candidatus Dormiibacterota bacterium | reverse complement strand
AGGTCGTGAGAGAGGATGTCGTCGGCCACGCCCTGTCGGTTGTCCTGCTCTTTGGCGGCGGTCTGCAGCGACTGGTCCTGTGCCGGCGTGGTCGCCGTTGCCCAGGTCGTGAATGCATCGGCCATCGCGGTGTTGGCCTGCATCAGCGCGGTCGCGTGCGCCTTGTACTTGTCCGGCCAGCAAATCTTGCTGAGGCCGCCATTGTAGGTTTTGAGGGACTCCGCGATCTCGAGCTTGGGCGCCTTCTCGCAGTCGACGGTCTGGCAGCCGTCGATGACTTTGAAGTCACGGTTATAAACGTCGACGAACACGTTGTGTAACGTCGTCATCTGGTGGCCAAGCGTTCTCTGGCTGACCAGGCACCCGAAGGTGTGGACAGAACGAGTGGCGAAAATGACGACGATGGCGGCCACCGCCACTCCAGCGGCTCCTGCGACATACGGCCAGGGCCGCCGAAAGAGCGGCTTGCCAGGGCTGGGCGGCGCCGCATTCGCCGTTGCTGTAGGAGCTGGCGTCGCCGTCGGTGGCGTTGCGCTTACCGGTGGGAGACCGCCGCTGAGCTGATGCGCCGTGTTGCGCGCGGCCTCGGCGGCCGCCTGGTTATCGTGTCCAAGAAGGAGCTCGTTGACGGCGGCGCTGACCGCCGCCTCCTGGATCATTTCGTTTCCGCCGATCTCGCGGCGCACCCAGTTGGTCCAGAACTTCCGCGCCTGATCCTGGTCGATCACTAGATCAAATATCCCCCCGCCGCCACGGTTACCGGAAGGGCGGCAATACTAGGTGACGCGCCGCCGCTTCGCGAGGAGGTTGTCCGTCCGCAGCGGACTGTGAGGAAAGGGGTCACCCACCCTCTCCATTTCAATTTATACCGCAAACGGGGGCTTGCGGCAAGCCCCGGGTCGTGCCGCATAATCGCCGGCTGAGGCCAGAACCTACGGAAATGGGAGTCGAAACATGTGTGAGTTGTTGACGACGCCGGTCGCGGCGGGCGGTATGGTACCGGCCGGAGTGTGGCTATGACCGAGCATGCGGTGGTGATCGCCGGAGGAGGTCCGACTGGGCTGATGCTGGCGGGCGAGTTGGCGTTGGCGGGGGTGAACGTTGCCATTGTCGAGCGGCGCCCCGGCCAGGATCTCATTGGCTCGCGCGCAGGCGGTCTGCACTCACGCACCATCGAGGTTCTCGATCAGCGCGGAATCGCTGATCGGTTCCTCTCGCAGGGGCAGGTGGCCCAGGTCGCGGGGTTCGCCTGGATCCGTTTGGACATCAGCGACTTTCCCAGCCGCCACCCCTACGGTATGGCGCTACGGCAGGACCGCATCGAGCGGATACTCGCCGGCTGGGTCGACGAGTTGAAGGTGCCGATCTATCGCGGACGCGAGGTGATCGGTTTCGCGCAGGACGACGCCGGCGTCGACGTCAAGCTTTCCGACGGCCAGCCGCTGCGGGCGGAATATCTCGTCGGGTGCGACGGAGGACGCAGCCTGATCCGTAAAACCGCCGGCATCGAGTTCCCGGGATGGGATCCAACAAGAAGCAACCTGATCGCTAATGTCCAGATGGCTGAGGAGCCGAAGTGGGGCATGGGCCAGGACGGCCGTGGCGTACATTCCCTCTCCAGGTTGGAAGATGGACAGGTGGGGGTACTCGTGACCGAAGACAAGGTGGGGCACACTGGTGAGCCCACCCTGCGCGATCTAAGCGAGGCACTCGTCGCCGTATACGGGACGGATTACGGGGTGCACAGCGCCACCTGGCTCTCCAGGTTCACCGATATGTCCCGGCAGGCGGCCTCCTATCGGGACAGACGGGTGCTGCTGGCCGGCGACGCCGCGCACGTGCATTACCCGGTTGGTGGACAGGGCCTCCAGACCGGTGTGCAGGATGCGGTGAACCTGGGATGGAAGCTGGCCCAGGTGGTCAATGGAACGTCGCCAGAAAGCCTACTTAATACCTACCACGCCGAGCGGCACCCGATCGCTGCCCGCGTCTTGCGCAACACCATGGCGCAAACCGCGCTCCTCCGCTCCGACGACCGTGTCGAGGCCCTGCGAGAGACCATGTCCGAGCTGCTGAGCATGGACGAGCCGCGCAAACGTATTGCCGCGATGATGTCCGGCCTGGACATTCATTACCACCTCGGTGAGGGACACCCGCTGCTCGGGCGCCGCATGCCCGATCTCGACCTGGTCACCCCGGGCGGCACGCTGCGGGTATTCACCCTGCTGCACGATGCCTGCCCGGTGCTGCTCAACCTCGGTGAGCCGGGCGGCTTCGACATCACGCCATGGGCGGATCGAGTTCAGCTGATCAACGCTAAACATGCTGGTGTTTGGGAGCTTCCGGTACTTGGCGCGGTCACTGCCCCTACTGCCGTGCTGATTCGGCCCGACGGATATGTCGCCTGGGTGGGGGACGGCACAGATACCGGATTGCAGGACGCGCTGACTACCTGGTTCGGATCACCATGACGCGATTGCCGGTTCCCGCTGGCAGCGCGGACAGTAATACGTGAGGCGCGCCTGCTGCCCCTGGGCGCGTATTCGTATCGGCGTTCCGCAGCGTGGACAGGGCCGGCCGCCACGGCCGTGGACAGCATGACGCTGGCGCGCGATGGGCGTCACGAGGTTTCGGCGCATCAGGTCGCGGGCGGTCAGGTATAGGCGGCGAAGCCGCTCGTCATCAAGCTCGGCAGGCGGCATCCAGGCGTCCAGCTCGAGCGCCCAGAGCGCCTCACACTTATAGATGTTGCCGATGCCGGCGCACACCCGTTGCTCGAGCAGCAATTCGCCAAGCGTGGGCGCGTCGGAACGGCGCGCGCGGCTGATCACGGCGTCGAGATCGAATGGATCGACCAGGATATCGGGTCCCAGGTGGGCAACCGGTGCCCTGGCATCCGCAACCAGCTCCATCACCGGCGCCGCAAAGCACACGGCCACCACATCATCAAAGCTCAGCACCGCGGTGGCGCGCCATGCCGGTTGGCGCCAGCGCTCACCCAGCCGATAGAGGTGCCATGCGCCGGTCATGCGCATGTGCGAGTGCAACGCGATGCCGCCCTCGAAGCGCATCAGCAGATGCTTGCCGTTGGGCTCGACCGCTTCCAGTCGGCGACCTTTGAGTCGCGCGATGGCTACTGGCCGGGCATCAGTGACGACCTTGCCCTCGATGCGGCGCCGCAACGCGGCGGCGGTGCGCCAGATCGTGTCGCCTTCAGGCAAGGACGGGCCGGCGTTCGGGCCAGAGCACCACGCCTTTCGGCGTCGTGCCGAAACCGGCCTCCCGCAGCATCGCCTCCAGTGAAGACTCTTTGACGGGTGCCCCGTCGATGCTCTGGATCTCGAGCTTGTCCACCCGGGCCGCGATCGCGGCGAGGGCCCGCAGGTGCGCCGGCTGTACGTCGCCGGTGGTGAGTAAGGAGCGTCCACCGCGCTCCAGGTAGAGCCGCAGCTCGCCGCCGTCGAGTACGACGTAGGCGCCTGCCGCTCGGGCCATCCGCGATTCGTGCTCCGGCCATGGGATCGTCGTTCCGTATGGGCTCGCCGGGTCGGTGGCAGCGAGCGCAACCACCATTGAGTCGGCATCACGCGAGGCTCGGAGCCGGTCGACAGCACCGGGTAGCGCGAACTGCAGACCGCCCAGGCCGTCGATGAAGTAGCCGCGACGGATCTTGCCGGCTTCTTCCATCGCCCGCAGCACCGGATAGAGCGCGGCGAAGCCACCGGTGATGCTTTCACCCAGCGCCGCCTCGCGCGTCAAGGCGCCATAGCGCTGCAGCAGCGCACCAGCCATCGCATGGAGGTGCTCCGTTGTCGACACGTTGGGGCGGAGCAGATCACCGACAAGTGACCATCGTCCGGCGGACGCCGGCGGCCCGAGTCGCATCACCGGGCGACGGGGGTTGCGACGCGACCTCGGCCCAAGCATTCGCAGCGGGAGAAACGTATCGTTCGTCACCTCACCGGCCCACACCAAGTCCCAGAGCGCATCCAGCACGGCGTCCTCATCGTGCGAGCTGGTCGCGTAGTAGAGGTCGCGGAAGAACGAGGCGCCACGACTCTGCAGGTGCTCGCGAAGGCGCTCGTGAAGCTCTCCGGTGGGCCGCTCCTCCGGCTCGCGAATGAGGCGTGCGGCGTCGGCTCGCAGGTAGAGCGCAACGCGTCCGTCCGAGGTGCCCAACGACCCGCGGCCGGTCCAGACCACCTCCCCCATCGAGATCAGCTGATCGAGCAGTTGCGGCCGGTAGTCGCGCATTCGGACCGAGAGCACATCGCGCTCGAGCACCGATGCCGGGATGGCGCAGCCCTGAAGCTGGAAGACGATCTCCGCGAGCCGGTCGAGTCCGCTCGCCTGGATGCCGACGCCGTGCCACCCGGGAAGGAATTTGCCGAGCACCTCGACCGGCACCGGCTCGACCTCGCGCCGCAGAGCGGCCAGCGATTTCCGGCGCAGCGACCGGAGCACATCAGGGTGGCAGTACTCGCGACCCGCCTGGCCCGGTCTGAACTCGCCGGCGACGATGTCGCCGCGGCCGGCCAGCTGCCGCAGGGCGTTCTCGACCTCGCGCACCGGTACGTGCCAGCGCATCGCCGGGTCGGCGCTGAAGAAGGGGACGTGCGTGCGCGCCCAGCGGATCAGTAGCGATGTGAGCGGCTGGTCGACTCGCTCCAGGAACGCGTCGGGCAGGCCGATAGGGAGGTTGACGCCCAGCGCGTCGCGATACCGGGCCCCGTCCTCGGCGGCGATCCACCGTGGCTTGTCGGCGATGCGCACGCGGGCGGCGCGACGTTCTTTCTCCAGCTGCTCGAGCCATTCGCCACGTATGCCGCGCGCCTCGGCCTCGTCCGGCGTCAGGTCGCCGAGCCTCCGCAAGAGATCGGCCGCCTCGTCGACATCGCGAGGCCAGCGCTCTTTCAGCAGGCCTTGCAGCTCCAGTTCGAGAACCTCGATGGCGCGCGGATCGAGCAGCTCGCGAAGTTCCTCCGTTCCAAGCAATTCCGCCAAAAGTTCTTTGTCGAGCGTCAGCGCCTGCGCGCGACGCTCGGCCAGCGGCGCGTCGCCCTCGTACATGTACTGGCCGATGTAGTCGAAGACCAGCGTCGAGGCGAAGGGCGAGGCGCGCTCGGTGTCGACCACGACGTTGCGGATCTGCCGGGCGCGAATGGCACTCATCAGGTCACGCAGGCCGTCCATGTCGAAGACGTCGCTCAGGCACTCACGATAGGTCTCGATCAGGATGGGGAACTCGGCGTGCTTGCTGGCGACCTGCAGCAGGTCGTGGCTCCGCTGGCGCTGCTGCCATAGCGGTGTGCGCTCGCCGGGACGGCGCCGCGGCAGGAGCAAGGCGCGGGCCGCGTTCTCCCGGAAGCGCGAGGCGAAGAGCGCCGAGCCGTGTAGCTGCGATGTCACCAACTCGCGAACTTCCTCCGGGTCGAGCAGCAGGTCGTCGATGTCCGGCGCGCGATCGGCCTCGGGCAGCCGCAGCGCGAAGCCGTCGTCCGTGTAGATCATCTGGACCTCGAGGTCGAGCCGCTCCTGCATTCGCGCGCGGGCGGCCAGCGCCCACGGGGCATGCACGCGGGCCCCGAAGGGCGTCAACACCGACAGCCGCCAGTCGCCAAGCTGGTCGCGGAATCGCTCGATCACGATGGTCCGGTCGGTCGGCACCGTGCCGGTCGCCTTGACCTGGTCCGAGAGGTAGTTGAGGAGATTGGCGGCAGCCCGGTCATCGAAGCGGGACCGCTCCCGCAGCCGTTCGGCGGCGTCATCAGGCTCCATGGCGGTCAGCTCGCGCATCGCCTGTCCCATGGCGCGGCCGACCTCGACCGGCCGGCCCAGCGCGTCACCGTGCCAGAACGCGATCCGGCCTGGCTCGCCGGGCGCCGGTGTGACCATCACCTGCGAGGGTGTGATGTCGGCCACCCGCCAGGTGGTCGCGCCGAGCACGAACGTTTCGCCCGGCCGCATCTCGTAGACCATCTCCTCGTCCAACTCGCCAACCTTCTTCCCGTCGTCCAGCAGGTTCACCGAAAAGAGCCCACGGTCAGGGATGGTGCCACCGCTGACGACGGCCAACCGCTGCGCGCCGGCGCGGCCACGGATCTTCCCTTCCAACCGGTCCCAGACGATGCGAGGGCGCAGCTCGGCGAACTCGTCCGAGGGATAGCGTCCGCTCAGCATGTCGAGCGTCGACTCGAGCGCGCGAGGCCCGAGGTCACTGAAGGGGTAGGCGCGATGAACCAACTCGGATAGGGCGGCGACCGACCACTCCTCCATCGCAGTCATCGCGACGATCTGCTGCGCGAGGACGTCGAGCGGGTTACGTGGAACGCGCGTCGTCTCGATCTCCCCGCGCAGCATGCGATCGACGACGACCGCGGTCTCCAGCAGGTCGCCGCGGTACTTGGGGAAGATGGTGCCCTTGGACGGTTCGCCGACCGAGTGGCCGGCGCGGCCGATCCGCTGGATGCCACTGGCGACGCTGGTCGGCGACTCGACCTGGATGACGAGGTCGACCGCACCCATGTCGATGCCCAGCTCGAGGCTCGAGGTCGCGACCAGAGCGGGCAGGCGGCCGGCCTTGAGCGCATCCTCTATAAGAAGGCGCTGCTCCTTGGCGATGGAGCCGTGGTGGGCGCGGACCAGTTCCTCGCCGGCCAGCTCGTTGATGGCCGCGGCCAGTCGCTCTGCCAGGCGGCGGGAGTTGACAAAGATGATGGTCGAGCGGTGCTGGCGGACCAGCTCGAGGATTCTTGGATGGATCGCCGGCCAGATGCTCCGCCTTGGAACCTCCTGGTAATCTGCCCTCCCCCCATTGGGGGGAGGCTCGGGGTGGGGGGCGTCACGCTCGAGAGCGCCCATGTCGTCGACCGGGACCTCGACCGTGATCTCCATGCGCTTGACGCGGCCCGCGTCGATGATAGTGACCTCGCGGTTGGTACCGCCCAGGAATTTCGCGGTTTCGCTTAGCGGGCGCTGCGTCGCCGAGAGCCCGATGCGTTGCGGCTCGGTCTTCGTTATCGCCGACAGTCGCTCCAGGCTGAGCGCGAGGTGCGCCCCGCGCTTGGTATCGGCCATCGAATGGATCTCATCGACGATCACCCATCGGATGCTCGGGAGGATCTGGCGGGCCGCACTCGTCAGGAGCAAGAAGAGTGACTCCGGGGTTGTGATCAGGATGTCGGGTGGATGGCGCTCGATCTGCCGGCGTTCGCGCGTTGGCGTATCACCCGTGCGGATCGCGATTGAGACCGGCGATTGTTCGAGGCCCATCCGCTCGGCCTGCATCGCAATGCCACGAAGCGGGGCCTGGAGATTCCGCTCGATGTCAACCGTGAGAGCCTTGAGCGGGGATACATAGAGAACGCGGCAGCGCTCGGCTTCTGCGGGAACGGGTTCCGTCGCGAGCCGGTCGATGCACCAGAAGAAGGCAGCGAGCGTCTTGCCACTGCCAGTGGGGGCCGACATCAAGGTGTGCTGCCCGGCCGCAACCGATCGCCAGCCGCCTTCTTGGACCTCGGTTGGGGCCGGGAAGGCGCCCGAGAACCAGGCTCGCGCCGCAGGCGAAAACAGGTCCAGAACAGTGGGCATAGGCCTTAGTTTATTGCCGCGGTGCCCTTACCTCAAAACCTGAAGTGCTGCAGTAGCTCCTCGGGGCTCAGGTGCCGCCCGGTGGCGAAGACCGTACGCCCCTGTTCCAGCAATCCGGAGTTGTACGGCGTCGGCCGGCCGATCTGCGCACCGAGCGTCACGATCTCGCCGTTGAGGTACTCGAGCTCGCTGCTCGAACCACGCTGGAGACTTTGCAGGGTCGACGGCCCATACGTGCTATCCGGTGGGAAATTGCCGGCCAACCGCTTACGGAAGATGAGGTAGCTCAGTGACATTGGAAGCGTCGACATTAGGCGAAAGGTGCGCGCCCGTCGGCTCTGGTCGAGGCCGAATCCACCCAGCTGGGCTGTCCTGACGCCCTCCCGGATGGTCGCAATCGAAAGCCGGGCGAGTCCGGGATGACGTAGCGCCTTTCCGATCGGCAACCCGGTGATCGCCATGATGGCGTTGTTCAGGTTGGCCATCAGCTTGGTCCAGCGGGCGCGGGCGATGTCGGGGACGAGCTCCGTGCGTAGCACCGGGCTCAGCAATGCCATCACCGCATCAACGCGCGGCGCCGACTCGGTGAAAGGCGCGCCGACTTGAAAGAACTCGCGCGTGTTCTGCTCGACCACACCCGGCTCGAGATAGGTCGCGCTGATATTGAGGACGCATCCTACGATGCAGCCGGGCCCCAGGATCTCCGCCGCCTCGCGGTCCGAACGCACGCCGTTTTGCATCGTGACGACCGTCGCGTCTGAACCCAGGCGGGCGATGTCGCGGCAGGCGTCCTGAACATCCTGCGATTTGACCGTCAGCAGAATGATCTGGGGCGTTCCGTCCAGGGTCGTCGTGGCAGGCAGTTGGACCACGTGCGACCCGTCAAGACGTTTAACGAGTAGCCCATCCGCGCGGATCGCGTTGACCTGGGCTTCGCGTCCGATCAGCCGGACACTGACACCTGCTTCATGGAGTCGGGTGCCTACCAAACTTCCGATCGCGCCGGCTCCGTACACGACAACGGTCTCAGGCATTCCCGCATACAACTTACATAAGCGTGGCAGTGGCGCCTCTTCACAACACTTTGCTTGACCATTGCTTGCCGGCAGCGTAGAAGTGAAGGACACTTCGAGGATAAACGTTGGTCGATCGTTAGAGGGGGCATTCGATGGGGGGCACTGGGCCAGCATCGTTGCGTAGGCACCCACGGCAATTGTTGGTCGCAATCACGACCATCTCCTTACTCTCTGCAGTACTGCCGCAGCCCGCCCGGGCTAACTCGACGTCGCATCTTGTGGTCCGCGGCACGATTACGGGGGTCACCGTCAACCCGAACCTCAGCCTCACGCTGGGAGTCGACCGCACCACGGCGCTGCCAAGCGACCGTTTGGCGTATTCGGGTTCGGTCACCCACACGGGAATCACCGCCTGCATTGCCGGCAGCCTCACCGCCCAGAACTCCGGGAGCGCCACTGCAACCATCGGCCACTACTTCGAAGAGATGGACTACTGGGACGCCAACGCGCTCAAATGGACGCCCGTCGTTGGGCTCCAGAACACACAGACGGCATTCGTTCCGGTGGTCACGGCGGCGGTCACAACTGGGATCACGCTGACAGTCGTAAGCGCGCCGGCGACCGGTGTGACCTATCCCAGCCAGGGCGACCCGATCCTCGGAACACAGGTTGCCTCCGGGGCGACCGCCGCCTGGACGGGACAGGCCTGCCTGACGCTTACCGCGGCGCAGCTCGCCGCGATCCAGGCATCGCCAAAACTACGCCTCCGGGAACACGCCGAGGACAGCCCTGGCGATCCCGCCGGTGAGCCGTGGACTGATCAGCCGGAATGTTACAACCCGCTTCGGGCGGGTGTCCTCAACGCCCGCAATGTCGCCGTGACGGTCACTCCGCCATTCGGCAGCGCGGTCCAGCTCACATCGGCCACGGTGCCCGCGTTCGCGTCCCTTGCTCCGGGGGCGTCGGCCAACTACTCGACCAGCTACCAGGTGCCGGTGCCGGCCGCGAAAGGAGCGTCAGAGACGGATGCAGCCTACTTCACGCGGTTGGGCCCTCTCGAGGGCTCGACGCTGACCGCCACGGCAACGGTGCGTGCGGATGGACCAACTGGCGCCGTGTCAGCGTCAGCGCCTCCGGTCAAAACCATCGAGCACCTGCCAATCGTCGGGATTACGAAAGGTGGCCCGACCAACGCGGATGTCGGGACCACGGCAACATACTCACTCACCTTGCAAAACAGCGGCGGTGCGACGGCGAGCACGCTGGCGGTCACCGACGCCCTGCCCGGCGGGGCAACCGTTGCGGTTTCGGGCGTGCCGCCAACGCTGGCCGCAGGCGCGAGTGCGGTAGCCCAGGCGAGCTATGCGATCCCGCCCAACCAGCCACCCGGCAGCCTGACAGACACCGGCGCGGTTAGCTGGCAGGACGGCAACGGCAACAGCTACGGGCCGGTGTCCAGTAGCTATACGACGACGATCAACAACTCGCTCGTCGGCGCGAGCCTTACCTTATTGCCAAAATCAGCCGGCCCCATTCTGACCGGCAATGCGCAGGCATTCCAGGCGACCCTGCTCAATCGGCTCAGCCTCCCGGTTGCCAATCGCGCCGTCAGTTTCATGGTGACAGGCGTCAACCCAAAGACCGGCACGGCCACGACCGATGCCAACGGCGTCGCGGTTTTCACGTACACGGGGGCAAATGTTGGTCAGGATGTTGTTCAGGCTTCGGTACCGGCGACCTCGCCCGCGCTGCAATCCAACACGGCGACCGTGTCCTGGGTCGCCTTGACCCGGCCCGTCACGACATCCCCAGTGCAGGGCACCTTCTACGCCTTTGACTTCGGGTACTACGTGGCGATCAACCCCACCTACACGCCAGCGTTCGGCCAGACATTCCCGAACATCGCGTTCAATCCCCCACCGGGAATCGTCCCCAACAATCTCTCCGGGCTGGGCGTCAGCAGCCGTCCGTTCACCGACGTCATGACCGACGTGAATGGTAACTACGCCGGCACGATCGTCGCGCAGGGCAATGGCCATACCGCGGGCGTCGGAGATATGACTGGCTTTCAGGTCAGCTTCCTCGGGACGTTTAACGTGGCTGCCGCCGGCAATGTCGCCTTCCAGATCCATACCGGGGGCGCCATGATCTTCGGCATCGGTGGCGGCGCGACCCGCGTGAGCGGACAGATGGCTTACGCGCCATCGGCTATGCCCTTCCAGGGTTATCCGGTGATGGGGGCGCGCAACAAAGACATCCCGATTGGCGCAGTCAACATGGTCGTGAATTTCCCCACTGCTGGCACCTATCCCTACGAACTCGACTACGGCACCTGCTGCGGACAGGACTCGCTCACCATGCGCGCCGTCGCGTATGCGGCCGATCCCTCGGGCCTTGCCGTCTATACCGGCTATGCCGAGAACACTCCGGGTGGACCGGGTGGCGGCTTCACTCCGATGCCATGGCAGGGGTCACCGAATACCACCTTCATCGGTGTCCTCGGACCGTTCGGCTGGGATAACAGCGCGGTCCGCATCGACAACCCCGGCACGAGCCCTGTCGTGCTTGATGGCGTTTCCGTTGATGTTGGAAATAAGCACTACGACCAATGGGGGTCGAATCTGACCGTCTCGGCCGGTGGGACCCTAATCGTCACGCAGATGGCCGACCAGGCGATGGATACGTCCGACCTCAACGTGCCGTCGTGCACGCTCTACGGGACGATCGCGATCGTGCATGTAAAGCTCAATGGCGTCGTCCGCAACTACCCGGACATGGCGCAGGTCATCAACACGGGCGGTTCGGACGTCGCCAACTGTGGATTCGCGAATGAGTCGCAGCCGTGGTCGGCCGTTGCCTACTCGCCAGCTGATGTCGGGCCGGTCGCGCCCGTTGCCACCATCGCGCTCACGCCCGCGGCAGCAGCGAGCGATACGGTCGGTCAGACCCAGGTGTTTACTGCCGCGGCCATGGACGCAACGGGCCGCCCGATCCCGAACCTACCGGTGACACTCTCGGTGTTCGGGCCGAACGGCGGCCAGGTCAGCGGTACGACCGATGCCAGCGGCCTGACCAACCTGTCGTACGTCGGAATCAATTTCGGCACGGACAACGTACAGGTCACGGCAACCATTGCGAGTGCGCGCACCGTCTCCAACGTCACAGTGGTTTACTGGACGACCCCTGCGGGGCCGTCACCGGGTACGCCCGGCCCGCCGCCGCCTTCCATCACTGCACCCTCACCCGCAGATGGTTCCACGGTGACCAAGCCGGTTCCCATCAGCGCGACGATCACCCCGCCCGCCGGCCAGACGATCACCTCCTGGAGCGTTTCCTACCAGGACCTCGATCCGTCGCCACCCGTCACGCTGGCCAGTGGTACCGGCGCGCCTCCTGCAACGCTGGCGACCTTCGATCCCACGCTATTGCCGAACGACACCTACAGCGTCACGATTTCGGCGACGGCCAGCGGTGGCGGAACCCAGGCTCTCACGACGTCGGTGATCGTCTTCGGCAACCTGAAGCTCGGTCGATACGTCACGACCTACCAGGACCTGAACGTGCCGGTCAACGGGTTCCAGATGCAGGTACGCCGCACCTACGACAGCTTTGACAAACGGCTCGGCGACTTCGGCGTTGGCTGGAAGGTCGAGCTGGTCAACTTCCGCACCAGCACCAACCGGCCGCTCGGTGCTGGCGGGTGGACCCAGTACAACAGCCTCTGCGGCGTCGGCCTATGCTTGACGGCCTTCAAGAGCTCGGCCCCCCACTTCGTCGTCGTCGTCTTCCCCGATGGCCACGACGAGATCTTCGACTTCACCCCAACGGGAGGTACGAATGTCTTCGTCGGCGGTGGCACGGCCTTCACTGCACGACCGGGAACAACCTCGACGCTCCAAGCCGACGGCAACGGAACCCTGACGTATACGTTCGACGGGAACCTCTACGGCAGCAATGGGGCGCCCTTCAACCCACAGCGTTTTCGGCTCACAACACACGATGGCCGCGTCCTCCTCCTCGACCGCACGACGGGCCTGGTCTCCCAAACTGATCGGAACGGCAACTCGCTGACAGTCGATGGAACCGGCGTCCATTCATCATCGGGCGGCTCGATCACCCTAACGCGGGATGCCGCCAACGGAAATCGCATCACTGCCGCAACCGGGCCGAGCGGCCAAAAACTCTCGTACAGCTATTCGTCGGCTGGCGACCTCGCGACCTCGACCGATCCAAACAACAACGTCACGAGTTATAGCTACGACGCGGCTCACGATCTACTCAGTGCGACTGGTCCAGCGCAGACACGTCCACTGACAACGCTGACTTATGACAGCGCCGGGCGCCTGACCTCGATCGCCGATGGCAACGGAAACACGACACAAGTGACTTCCAACGTATCCGGTCAACAGCAGACTGTGGTTGACGCGGCCGGTCGGCTGACAACCGTCTACACCATGGATGACATCGGCGACATCGTCCGCCAGGACCAGGTGTTCGACGGCAAAACACTGACCAGCACAGCAACCTACGACGCTTTCGGTCACCCCTTGAGCCGCACCGATCCACTCGGGCACACGTGGACGGGAAGCTACGACGGCAACGGAAACTTGCTGCAAATCGCTGGGCCACTCACCAACACCATCCGGCTTGCCTATGACGCCTTCGGAGCGCCTCTCAGCTTCAATGACCCAGTTGGCAACGGTACCCGCTACGGCTACGACGCCAATGGCAACCTGACAACCTTCACAAACGCCCTGGGGCAGGTTGAGACCTACGGATATGACGTCAGTGGCAACCGGACTTCGCGGACCGATGCGTTGAACAACACCTGGCGGTATACGTTCGACACCAGCGGAAACACGACCACGATGACCGACCCGTTGGGCAACGTCACGCGCTACGCCTACGACAGCAGCGGACGACTGGTTGATGTCAAGGATCCCTTGGTTAACGACACCAGTTACGTCTATGACTCGGTCGGCAACCTTCTGTCGGCAAAGGATGCACTTAGCCAAACCACATCCCAGGCGTACGACGCGGTGGGGCGTGTTACGTCACGGACTAATGCCGCCGGTAAGACGAGCGCGTATCAATACGATGGCATCAGCAAGCTGACCTCATCCACCGATCCATTGGGTGGGGTCACCAGGTATAGCTACGATGCGGGCGGCCGTCTCGCGACCCTCATTGATTCCGCTGGTGGTGTGACCACCTACGGCTACGACGGTTCGGGGCGCCTCACATCGCAGAAGGACGCGATCGGTCGCACCACTTCCTACGCCTACGACAACGCGGGCCGCCTTGCGACGAAGACGATTCCCAACGGCGGCGTGTACACCTATGCCTACGATGCCGACGGACATCAGACCACCGTCACCGACCCGTTGGGCCACGCCACGACGACGGGTTACGACGCGGATGGCTACGCCGTTACGAGCACCGACCCGCTTGGCAACACCACGAAGTACACCATCGACCCACTCGGGCGTCAGGTGCAGACAACCGACCCCTTGGGTCAGATCTCGACCGTAGCTTACGACGCCGCTGGCCGGGTGAGGGGCGTAACCGATCCGCTTAACCACTCCACGACGTATGCGTACGACGCAGCGGGCAACCGCACGGGTGTCACCGACGCTCTAGGACATACCACAAGTTACGCGTTTGATGCCGCCAGCCGGTTGGTCTCCACGACCGACGCGCTCGGGCGCAAGACCCAGTTTGGCTACGACCCGCTGGCCCACCTGGCATCGACGAGCCTTCCGTCAGGGATGACCACGACGTATGCGTACGATCCCCTCGGGCGCCAAACCTCCGTCAAAGACCCGCTAGGTAACACCGGGACGTACGCGTACGATGCAGCGGGTCGCCGGATCTCATCGACCGATCCGCTGAACCACACGACAAGCTACGGGTATGACGCCGCTGGTCGCATGACCACCATTACCGACGCACTGGGCGGGAAGGTGGCGATCGCGTTCGATGCTGGCGGCGAGAAGACGTCGATCGTCAACCCGAGGGGCGACACTACCGGATTCACATACGACCCGTTGGGCAACGTGGCGACCCAAACGAATCCCGCTGGAAAGGTTGCGACC
>JALYYE010000281.1 GCA_030946735.1 Candidatus Dormiibacterota bacterium | reverse complement strand
CAACTTAGTTTGGACTAAGTTTAGTCTACACTGAGTCGATTTGAGTAGCCCCAAGCAACGCAAGCGGCTCGATGCGGCCGCACGGCGGGAGACGATCCTGGCGGCGGCGGTCCCGGAGTTCGCCGCGTCCGGCTACGGCGGGACTCGGATCTCGGACATTGCCGCTGCTGTCGGCGTCACCGAACCGGTGGTATTCCAAAACTTCAGCACCAAGTCCGCTCTGTTTGCCGCCGTCCTCGACCGGATGTCAGAGGAGGTGGTCCGCTACCTATCCGTGCTCGGCGCCCGTTCGCCGGACGTCGCGGACCTGCTCTCTGTGCTTCTCGCGCACGAGCATCAGGACCGGCTACATAGCAAGGGCGCCTTCGGAACGATGTTCGCTGAGGCCGCGAACAACTCGGAGCCGACGATTCGCAATGCGGGGAGGCGGGCACACGCGCGGACCATGGAGGCTGTGGTTGAGCTCATCCGCCGGGGGCAGCACGAGGGGTCCATCCGCGACGATATCGACGCGACCACTTTGGGCTGGCTGGTGCTTTCTCAGATCCACGCACGCCAGTTTCGCCGCGCTCATTCGGACACGTCGCCCACGCTGGAGCATGCCTTGCTGAAGGCCCTGCTCGGCGCGTTGCGGCCGCCCGAACCTCGACGCCATTAGGAGAGAGCCCGCGCCCGAGCGCAGGCCCTCTCCACCCTCGATCGACTAATCGCTCTGGTTGTTCTGGTTGTCCTGGTTGTTCTGGTTGTCCTGGTTGTCCTGGTTGTCCTGGTTGTCCGCCCGCATGATGATCTGTCCTCGGATCTCACCACCTGGATGATTCGGCAGGGTGTGGACGTTGACATAGGCATCACCGCTGCGGATATCAGTGAGGAGCTCCGCAAGTGGATGGCCCGCCAGCGGACCGGTAAGATCCGCCGCCGTGAACGTCCCTTGCGTAAGGAGACCGTTTACGGTCCCGGTCGGCGTGGCTGACTTGAATAGAAAGACGACAACCGGACCGTTGACGCCCGGGCCGTTCAAGTGGATGTGCGCCTGGAAGACCCCGGTGATGTTATGGACGTCGAGACGATAGTGAACCGCGCGTCCTCCGTCGTCCATCCAAAAGACGGCGCGCCCCGTGGCGAGCGACGTGCCCGGTGTGGAGGAACCGCTGGTCGCGACCTCGCCGGTGCCGGTAAGCGCCGCCTTGAATCCGTCGTCAGCCGCTACCACCTGCCCTCGGATTTCACCACCTGGGTGGCTCGGCAGAGTGTGCACGTTGACGTAGGCGTCACCACTGCGGATGTCCGTCAGCAGCTCAGAGAACGGGTGCCCTGCGAGTTGACCGACCAAGCTGGCGGCGGTGATTGTTCCCTGGGACAGCAAGCCATTGACCTCGCCGGTCGGTACGGCCGAATTGAACAGGACGACGACCACCGGGCCATTAACGCCGGCGCCGTTCAGGTGAATGTGCGCCCCGAAGACTCCGGTCAAATGGGAGACGCTCAGTCGGTACCGTAGCGCCTTGCCGTCTTGGGTGAGCTTAAAGGTCGTCAGCCCGGTCCCCCTGGAAGTCCCCGGCGCGGAGGTGCTCGTGCTGATGACTTCCTGCGTTCCGGTCAGGTGCGCGGCGAAGCCGCCGTCGCCCCCGGTGGCCAGCACCTGCCCTCGGATCTCGCCGCCCGGGTGGTTCGGCAGCGTATGGACATTGACGTACGCATCCCCGTTCCGAATATCCGTTAGGAGCTCTGAAAGTGGGTGGCCGAACAATGGGCCGACGAAGTCCGCCGCCCTGATGGTTCCTTGCGACAGTTGGCCGTTCACCTCGCCGGTGGGCTGAGCCGACTTAAAGAGGAAGACGACCACTGGACCATTGACTCCGGCGCCGTTCAGGTGAATGTGAGCCTGGAAGATTCCGGTCAGGTGTGACACCCTCAGGCGGTACCTGAGAGCCTGCCCATCCTCGCTGAGGCGGAACGTGGCGAGCCCAGTGGCCAGCGACGTCCCCGGGGTCGAGGTCCCGGTCGTGATGACCTCCTGCGTGCCGGTGAGATTGGCAATTGCGGCACCCTGTCGTGACGCACTAGCCGAAGCGGTCGTGAATGCGCCGATGACGAATACACTGGCGATCGCCAAAAGCCGCCTCATGAGAAACCTCCTCCACAACCCAAGCGTCTTGACGCGACGCTTTGGACGTTACCCCTAACCGCGTGCTGAAGTCGACCCCTATCTCACTTTCTTCGGGCGGTGGTTACAGTTGGGGCTGGGTCACGGACGAGCGCGCTCACGAAACAGGTCCCGGGCGATGATCTCGCGCTGGATCTCCGAAGTCCCCTCGTAGATGCGGGGGGCGCGGACGTCGCGATAGAGGTGCTCGAGGAGGTGCCCCTGTTCGAGCGCCACCGCGCCGTGCACCTGGATGGCGACGTCGATCACTTGCTGCGCCGTCTCGGTGGCGAAGAGCTTCGCCATCGCCGAGCGGCGGGCAACCCGCGGGTCGCCGCGGTCGTAGGCTTCGGCGGCAGCGTAAACGAGCGCGCGCGCGGCCTCGAGCCTCGTCGCCATTTCGGCCAGCTGATGGGACACGGCCTGGAATTCTTTGATCGGCCGGCCGAAGGCCTGCCGGTTGGACGCATGTCTGATGGCGGCGTCCATCGCCGCCTGCGCCATCCCGATGACAGAGGCACCGACGCTCGGCCGGAACAGGTCGAGCGTCCGCATCGCCAGGCGGAAGCCACCGTCGAGCTCGCCGAGGATTTGCTGCTCGGAGACGAACACGCCGTCCAGCTCGAGCCGGCCGATCGGGTGCGCCGACAGAAGCCGCAGCACGGAGCCACTGAGCCCCTTCGCATCGCCATTCACGATAAAGGCGGTGATCCCCTTCGTTCCCGCGTCGGGCGTCGTTCTGGCGAAGATCGTGTAGAGATCTGCATCCGGTGCATTGGAGATGAAGACCTTGGTGCCGGTTAGGCGATAGCCCTTGCCATCGCGCTCGGCGCGCAGTGCAAGCGCCCCGGCATCTGTCCCCGCCTCGGGCTCGGTCAGCGCGAATGCAGCGACGGCCTCACCGTGTGCAACTGGTCCTGCGTAGCGTTCGGCTTGCTCGTCCGAGCCGGCCAGAACGATCGGATACGCACCGAGCGTCTGGATCGCAACCGCGTTCTCGGCCTGTGTCAATGCCCGGCCGAGGCTCTCTCGCACGACACATAGGTCCACAGCCGACACTCCAGCTTCGCGCGTCCCGCCGGCCCGCCGGGGGAAAAGACCTGGAAGCAACCCCAAGTCGGCCAGAGCTCGGATGAGGCGGCGGTTGACCCTGCCTTCCTCGCCGGTCACGGCGATCGACGCAACCTTGCCGGCGACGCCAACCGCGAAACCCGCCAGTTGCTCCTGGTCCATCATGACTGCTGGGCGCCGCCGTCGAGGACGATGCCTTGGCCAGTGATGCCTCGTGCCGTCTGCGAGCAGAGGAACGTGATCAGCGCCGCCACTTCCCCCGCCGTCATCAACCGGCCCTGGGGGCTGAACCCCTCAAGGATCTTCCGAGCGTCCTGCTCCGACCGCCCGGTCCTCGCTGAGATGTTGGCCGTCGAGGCGTCAGTCATCCCGGTATCGACGTAGCCCGGGCAGACGGCGTTCACGGTGATCCCACGTGTCGCGACCTCTGCCGCTACCGCCCGCGTCAGGCCGAGCAAGGCGTGCTTCGAGGCAGCATAGGCGGCGATGTAGGGCGCGCCGACCTTGGCCGCGATGGAGGCGACGTTGACGATCCTGCCCCACTTCGCCTGAAGCATCATGGGCAGCACCGCCCGGGTGCAGTAGAAGGCACCGGTCGCGTTCACCCGCAGCATGCTGTCCCACATCTGGTCGGTGGTATCAATCAGCTTGGCGCTGCCTGCGATGCCGGCGTTGTTGACGAGGATCAACGGCTCGCCGAGCGCGCTTTTGACCTGGGCGACCATTGCCTCGACCTGAGCTCGCACGGTGACGTCGCAGACGATCGCCTCGCCGCGCCGTCCGGCCGCGCGGATCGCCGCCACGGTGTCGGTCAGCTCATTGGCCGAGCGAGCCGCCACGGCTATATCCGCGCCGGCCGAGGCCAGCGCGAGGGCCGCCTCTCGTCCAATGCCGCGGCCACCTCCGGTTACCAGGGCAATGCGGCCAGTCAGCTCGCCCATCGTCAGTGCTCGCCCAGGATCTTGGCCAGCTTCGGAAGGTCGATGTTGCCGCCCGAGACGATGCACGCGATGCGCCCCTTCCCCACGTTCCCCGATAACGCCACGGCGAGGGCCACGGCGCCAGCTCCCTCGGCAATCACCCGATTGCGTTCTGCCATCAAGCGCAAAGCGCTCGCGACCTCCTCGAGACTCGCCGTGAACGAGCCGTCGAGCAGCTCCTGTGCCATGGCCAGCATGTTCGGAAACACCGTCTTGCTGCCGATGCCGTCGACGAACGACGGCTGATAATCGACCACCTGAGGGGAGCCGGCTTTCAAAGATGCCCTGAGTGGGGACCCGGTCTCGGCTTCCACCGCGTAAATGCGGACCGATGGCTTGAGCGCGCGAATTGCCGTGGCGATACCGCCCGCGAGTCCGCCTCCTCCCCACGGAATCAACACGGTTTCGACGTCGGGCAAGTCCTCCAGCAGCTCGAGGCCGATGGTCCCGTTCCCCGCCATCACCCGATCGTCGTCGAAGGAGTGGATGAAGACGGCATCGACCCCCGGGTAGCTTCGATCGGTGAAAGTCTGCCACCAGCGGTCGAATGGCACCTTGATCACGCGGCCGCCAAGCCGCTCGATCGCCTGCACCTTCGTCTCTGGCGCGTAGTCGGGCGCGATCACGGTGCACGGAATGCCCAACCGGCGCGCGTTCCAGGCGGCGCCCTGTGCCATGTTGCCAGCGCTGGCGACGAGGACCCCCTTGGCCAGCTCCGCCTTCGACATCCCGCTCAGGGCATTTGCCGCGCCTCGGATCTTGAAGGATCCGATCGGTTGAAGGTTCTCCAACTTGAGGTAGATCTCGGCTGGCGCGTCCCATACGTTGAGGCGTACCAGCGGGGTACGGATGGCGGCCTGAGCGACCACCGGCTGGGCGCGGCGGATGTCCTCGATGCGCAGCCCGGTCGCCTTCACATCTTTACCGTCTGGCCGGTTCCGGTTTCGCGCGCCCGGCGTAGCAGATAAGCGGCGGAGGCCACGTCTTCTACAGCGATGCCCAACGACTTGAAGAGTGTCAACTCGGTCGGCGACCGGCGGCCCGGGTTCTTACCGATGATGACCTCTCCCAGCTCGGCCTGCACGTGGTCATCCGTGACCGCCCCTTCCTGTATCGCGATCAGCAGGTCACCTGACTCGGCGAGCGCCGACTCCCGCCGGTCGACGATCAATCGAGCTGCCACCATGGTGGCGGTGTCGATCTCGCGACTCGTCGGAATCGACGATCCGACCGCGTTGATGTGGACGCCCTCCTTGAGCCAGCCACGTCGGAGGATCGGTTCCGCGCTGGCGGTGACGGTAGCCACGATGTCGGCCCCTCGAACCGCAGCCTCCGCGCTGGCTTCCCCCTCGATCGGAACATTGACCTTCGGCCGGAGTTCCGACGCCAGGGCGGCGGCGCGCTCTGGGTTGCGGCTCCAGATTCGGATCCGGCGGAGTGGCCGGACGGCCGCGATCGCCTCGATGTGGGTCCGCGCCTGCACGCCGGCCCCCAGGATCGCGAGCTCGCTGGCATTACTCCTGGCGAGCAGGTCGGTGGCCACACCCGAGACGGCCGCGGTCCGGATGGCGGTGATGGCGGCGCCGTCCATCAGCGCGGACAGGCGTCCGGTATCCGCCTCAAAAAGGAGCACCGCGCCCTGATGGGTATCGATGCCGCGGTTGGCATTGCCGGGGAAGACGGACACGGCCTTGAGGCCGAGCGCGCCTTCCTGTCCCTTAAGCGGTGAGATATAACCGGGCATCAAGCCGAGAAAGCCACTAACCCCGGGAACCCGCATGACGGTCCGCAACGGGACCAACGCCTCTCCTCGGGCCAGCGCCGCGAGGGCGTCACGCATGACCTTGATGCATTCGGGCATCGGCAGGAGTCGCGTCACCTCCTCGCCATTGAGCACGAGGACGTCCATCAGGCCACCGCCGCCTCCATCCGTGAGGCCACCGCCTCGCGCTCGTCACTCGTCAGATGAAGGTCGACGGCATCGAGCCACGGCCGGAACTGCTCCACCGTACGCGGGCCGATCAGCGCCGACGTCACCGCCGGGTGGCTGAGGACCCAGGCCAGGGCAAGCGTGCCGGTGTCGAGGCCACGCTCCAGGGCGGCGGCGCGCAGGGCGTCGATCGCCTGGAAGGTGCGCGCAGTCATCAAGTGCTGGTAGGGCTGCGGCCGGAGATCCACGCGCGACCCCGCCGGTGGCCGCTCTCCGAATCGGTACTTGCCGGTCAAGAGGCCTCCCGACGTCGGACTGAAGGGGGTGACGGCCATCCGTTCCTTCGCCGCGAGCGGCAGGATGTCGTCCTCGATGGCTCGTTCCAGCAGGCTGTAGCCGTTTTGCACCGATTGGTAACGGTGAACGCCGAGGCGGTCGCTGGCCGCCAGTGACTCGCGCAACTGGGGCGCCGTCATGTTGCTGGCACCGACATGCCGCACCTTCCCCGCATGCATCAGGTCGTTCATGGTCTGCAACGTCTCCTCGACGGGCGTAGCCGGGTCAGGCTCCATGATCACGTACAGGTCGAGATAGTCGGTCTGGAGGCGGCGAAGACTTCCTTCGACTGCCTGCATGATGTGGCGTCGTGAGAGGCTCCGATCGTTCGGACCCTCGGCCATGGCGTAGAAGACCTTGGTGGACAGCACCAGCCGGTCCCGCACCTTCCGGTCTTTCAACCAGGCGCCGATGATCGTCTCTGAGATTCCGCCCCCATAGCTGTCGGCCGTGTCGAAATAGTTGATCCCGGCATTCCAGGCGCGGTCCATCAGGGCAAAGGCCGTTGCCTTGTCCTCCCCCTTCCCGAACAGCTCCGGTGCCGAGCCGACGCCGCCAAATCCCCCGCAGCCCAGCCCCAGCACCGAGACCCTCATCCCGGTCCGCCCGAACCCGCGGTATTCCATCCCTCCGTCGAGATGGTAAACGTTTGGCGTTGCTATCATCGGCAGCACCAGATGTCCGTGCAGCAACGAGCGCGCCTTCGCCATCAAACGGAGATTGTCGGCCTGCCCCTGGAGGGCGGCGTGTTGCAATGGCTGGTCGATCGCGATCTCGGGGCGCAGCACGTGATGGCGTACCGGCTCGCGCTCGAATCCGACTCAGCGCTCAGCCATGTTCACAACGGCGCTGAGGAAGTGCTGTACGTTCTCGAGGGCACGGGCGAGGTCCGCGTGGAAGGAGCCACGCACCAGGTCGGCAGCGGACAGGCGGTCTTCATCCGGGAGGGCGCGGAGCACAGCTATTTGAACACCGGCGCCACGTCGCTGGTTCTCGTGGGCGCAATGGCGCCGCCGATTGACCTCGACGACATTCGCCCGGCGATGCCGCGCCTCGACCTGACCGGTCTCGGCTCAGCATCGCTCGATGAGCGCGGGATCGCGCCCACAATCATGGATGAGCGGCAGGTGACGCCCACGCTGATGGGTGAACGCAGCTTTCGCGTGCTGGTGAGTCCTGAAGTCGGCTGCCGCCAGATGACCCAGTTCACCGGCGTGATTCCCACTGGCCGCGCGCCGCTCCATGCCCATCCGCACGAGGAGGCGGTTTACATCCTTGCCGGCACCGGGCAGCTCTGGATCGAGGATGCTCCGGTGGGCGAGTTACGCGCCGGCTCCGTGGTCTTCTTTCCCATCGGCGTTCGGCACACCCTGGAAAATACCGGCCACGAGGACATGAAAGTACTGGGCGCGTTCTCGCCAGCCGGTTCGCCCGAAGCCAAGCTCCCTCCGAGTCGGTAACTACATCCCCAGATAGGCCCGCTGCATCTGCGGGTTCTGGAGCAGGGACGCCGCCGTCCCGGCGAGCACCACCCGTCCGCTCTGCAATACGTAGCCGCGGTTGGCGATGCCGAGCGCCATGGTGGCGTTCTGCTCCACGACGAAGATCGTGATTCCCGTCTGGTTGAGCCGCTGAATCGTCTCGAACTGCTGCTCCACCAGCACCGGCGCGAGGCCCATGGACGGCTCGTCCATGCAAAGGAAGCGCGGCCGCGACATGAGCGCCCGCGCCATCGCCAGCATCTGCTGCTCGCCACCCGACATGGTTCCGCCTTTCTGCGTGCGCCGCTCTCGCAGCCGTGGGAACATCTCGAGAACGCCTTCGAGATCGCTATCGATCTCGGCCTTGTCCCGCCGAATGAAGGCGCCCATCATCAGGTTCTCCAGCACCGTCAACCGAGGAAAGATGCGGCGCGCCTCGGGCACGATCGCGATCCCGTGCGCAACGCGCCGCGAGGTGTTCCAGTTGGTGATGTCCTGGCCCTCGTACCAGATCGATCCTTTCACTGGGCGGAGCGAGCCGATGACCGTCTTCATCGTGGTCGATTTGCCGGAGGCATTGCCGCCGAGCAGGCACACGATCTCGCCCCGCCGGATCTCCATGCTCACGTCGCGCAATGCGGGCACCGGGCCGTAGCGCACCTCGACGTCCTGCAGGCGCAGGACGACGTCCGCCTTGGGTGCGGCTGCGCTAGACGGACGCGGCCCGCCGGCCGAGGTAGGCTTCGACGACTCTTGGATTGCTGTGAACCTCCTTGGGCAAGCCCTCAGCGATCTTCACGCCGTGGTCCATGACAATGACGCGGTCCGAGATCTCCATCACGAGTGGCATGTGGTGCTCGATCAGGAAAATCGTCAACCCGCGGTCGCGCATGGCGCGGATCAAGCCCGCGATTTCGATACGTTCGTACGGATTCATCCCGGCGGCGGGCTCGTCCAGCAGCAGTAGCTTGGGGCGGGCAGCGAGCGCGCGCGCCATCTCGGTTCGACGGCGGTTCGCGTACGAAAGGCTGAACGCCGGGTCATCGAGCCGCGCCTCGAGCCGCTCGCGGAAGAGATCGATCGCCCTATACACCTCTGCCTGGGCGGCCCTCTCAGCCCGCCTCGTCGTCGGCCAGAACGTCACTGATCCCAACATGCCGCTTCGCGTCCAATGATGAGTCCCAAGCAAAATGTTCTCGCGCACGGTCAGTTGCGGGAAAACTCGAATGTTCTGGAAGGTGCGGGCCACCCCCTGGCGGGTAATCCGGTGGGCCGGCAACCTACTCAGTTCCCGTCCAAGCAGTCGGACCGATCCTCCGGATGGCTTGAGCACACCCGAGATTAGATTGAAAACCGTGGTCTTGCCCGCGCCGTTGGGACCGACAAGGCTGACGATCTCGCCTTGTTTTACCTCGACGTCGAGGCGGTCGACCGCGGTCAGGCCCCCGAAGCGGCAGGTCAATCCTCGGATCTCAAGGACAGGCGCCTGATCGCTCATGGCTTCGGCTCCGGGGCCACGATTGCGCCCGAAGCGCTTTCCAGGTCGGCCGCGTCCCGATCGGTCACAGCGGGAAGCTCGGATGCCTCGATTGCTGCCTCGGCGCTGAGCAGCTCGACGGTCCCGCCCAGGGCGGCGCGCGGGCGAATGGAAACGATGCCCAGGAGCCCTTGCGGCCGGAAGATCATCAGCACGATGAGGACAATGCTGAAAACGACGTACTTGTAGAGCACGAGCTGCTGCAGCGCGAAAGGCAGGATGGTCACCAGCGTCGCGCCCACGATTGCCCCTGGAATGCTGCCCAGGCCGCCGAGCACAACCATGATGAACACCAGAACCGTCTCTTGCACGTTGAAGTTGTCAGGGAAGGTGTTGTGCGTATACGCGGCGTCGATCATGCCGACGATTCCCGCCATCACAGCGCTGGTACAAAAGGCCAGCAGGCGATATTTGAAGGTGTTTACTCCCATGGCGCGTGCGGCGAGTTCGTCCTCGCGGATTGCCACCCACGCCCGGCCACTGCGAGAGCCACGCCATCGGAGCAGGCAGAAGACGCTGATGGCGAGGAATCCCAGAAAGATCCAGTAGTACGTTCTGGATTGGAGGGCTGCGCCGTGGACCAGGGGAACCCACGAGGGCAGCTGGAGAGGATCGACCGCATGGATACCGGCCGTCCCACCCGTGAGGTTGAACGCATCGGACCCGAACTGATGGCCAGCGAGGACCGGCGGGCGGTCAAGGTCAATGGTGACCTCCCGCATGATCAAGCCGAAGGCTAGGGTGACAATGGCGAGATAGTCTCCGCGCAGCCGAAGGGACGGGATCCCCACCAGGAATGCGAAGGCAAGGGTTACCGCGATCACCGTGACAAGAGCCGACCAAAGCGGCAAATGCTGATGCAGTTGGTCGCTCGCGACCAGGGCATACGCGTAAGAGCCGATGGCGAAGAACGCGATGAATCCCAGATTCAGGAGCCCGGCGTAGCCGACCACGAGATTGAGAGCGACCGCCAGGCAGGCGTACATGGCGCAGGTGGTTAGAACGCGGGTCCAGAACTCCGCGCCGGTCCAGGCCGAGTTATCTTCCACAAACTGCAGGAGAAGCGGCACCGCCGACGTGAAGATCAACAGTGGGATCAGCACCTGCGGTTTCGTCAGTGCCTGGTTCCACCCGTACGGCCCCGACTCCCATAACCGTTTGAGCCAGGGCGCTGGTTCTGCGTCAGCCACTTGCGAGCGCGCGCTCACGCGCGGTCCGTCAATGGCTGGCCAAAGAGTCCTTGCGGGCGAAACAGGAGCATGAGGATCAGCGCCAGGAACGCGAACGTGTCCTGATACTGACTGCTGATGAAACCACCGCCCATGCTTTCGAGAACGCCGAGCAACAGGCCGCCGACCATGGCACCGCGCAGATTTCCGATCCCGCCGATCACGGCCGCCGTGAAGGCCTTGATCCCCAGCAGATAGCCCATGAAGAAGTTCACCGTCGCGAAGCGGAGTCCGAAGAGGATCCCGCCGACGCCGGCTAAAGCCGATCCGACGAGAAAGGTCACCACGATGACTCGGTCGACGTCGATGCCCATGAAGGTGGCCGCCTCGCGATCCTGTGCGGTGGCTCGCATCGCGCTGCCGAAGCGGGTGCGAAAGACGAACAGGTCGAGGCCAACCATGAGGACCACCGCGGCCGCGAACAACGCGACGCCCATGAAGGGGGTCGCAACGTTGCCGGCCTGAAGCACGCTTTGCGGCACCAGCGCGTTTGATGGCACCAGCACTGGCGCCGGGCTGATCTGCACCTGGACCACGCTCTCGAGCAGTAAGGAGACCCCGATTGCCGTGATCAGCGGCGCCAACCGATTGGCATTTCGAAGGGGTCGATAAGCGATTCGCTCGATGCCGACCCCGAGGAGCCCGCTGCCTCCCATAGCGGCGGCGACCATCAGGGTCACAACGAGCCCGGCTGGAACGGCGGCGACGCCGTTGTGGACGAATAACCCCGCGACGCCGGCCGCAAGGAAGCCGCCCACCATGAAGACGTCGCCGTGGGCGAAGTTGAGCATTTCGAGGATGCCGTAGACGAGCGTGTAGCCAAGGGCGATCAGCGCATAGAGGCTTCCTGCTTCCAGCCCATTAACCAGCTGCTGCGGAAAGTTCTGCAGGAAGTAATCCATGGTCGGAAAAGGGGGACGGTTACCCGTCCCCCCAAACTACTGCCTAACCGCTAAGCGACTTCACGGCGGCCATCTCGGGCGCGGCCGTAGTGCCCTTCGCCTGGAAGATGCCGATGGTCACGCTCTTGACATCGCCCTTGCTGTCGTACTTGATCGGCCCCAGGATCGTGTCGAAGGTGTCACCGGCCAGGTGGCTGATGACGTCCTTGCGCGAGATCTTGCCGTTGCTGACCGGAGAATTCGCGATCGCCTGGAGCAGCACCTGCGTGGCGGTGTATGCCGAACCATAAAAGGGTCCAGCGTCGTTGATGGAAGTGGCCCCGTACTTCGCCTTATAGCCCGCGACGAAGCTGGCCGCTGTCGACACACTCTGCGGATCCGCGGTCACGTTCGAGGCGTACGCTCCCAGGTAGGCGCCTTGCGAGGAGGTGATGATCGAGGGGTCGTCCTCGCCGTCCGTGCCCAGGAAGTCGATGTTCTGGCCGATCTTGAGATTTGCCTGCTTCATCTGCTGAACCAGCGGCGCCGTCTCAGTGCCCTCATCGGCGAAGAACACCCAGTCGGCGTTGAACGCCTTCATGTTGGTGACAACCGTGGTGAAGTTTGTCTGGCCGTTGGTGGCGACGTCACGCTTCGTCTGAACGGTCGATGCGTGCGCCTTCAGGTAAGCCTCGACCGCATCCGCGAGCGGTCGGGAGTAGTCGGTACCTGAGTCGAGAATCTCGATCTTTTTTGCGCCTTTGTCGATCATGAACTGACCATCAAGGGCTGCCTGCTTGTCGTCACGAGCATTAACTCGATGCGCGACGCTGAAGCCCCCTTCCGTCACCTTGATCGCGGAAGCGGACTCGGTTACAAAAGGCAATGGCGGGTTCGCCGACTGCAGGCCCTGCTCACTTGCTAAGACGACCGACGAGTTCATCGGGCCGACGATCCCCAGGATGGTCGGGTCCGAAATACCCTGCGCCTGCTGCGTCGTCGCGGTCTGCGCTTTGTGCGCGTCATCCCAGATCACGATCTGGACACTCGTGCCGTGGACACCGCCCTTCTTGTTGAAGTCCTCGACCGC
>JALYYE010000279.1 GCA_030946735.1 Candidatus Dormiibacterota bacterium | reverse complement strand
AAACGTTCTCAGCAACGCACACGGCTGTAGCAATCGACGCCCGCGGCTATGGCGGCTCATGGACGAGGCCAGACACCGTCTCGATGGCCAGGTTCGCCGAGGACACGGCGGCCGTTATCCAAGCCGTTGGCGGCGGCCGTGCACATGTCTGCGGACTGTCCATGGGCGGCATCGTCGCGCTCCATCTCTGGCGCGACCAGCCTGAGGTCGTGCTCTCGCTGGTTCTCGCCGATAGCTGGGCATGGCATCCGGCGGCTGCTGCCGGGCAGGATGCTCGGCTTGCCGCCATCGATGCCAACGACATGGCGAGCCTCGCCCGGATGCGGATGCCGGCGGTCTACGGTCCTGGCGCTGCTCTGGCTCTCGTTCAGCGCGGCATCGAAACGTTCGCCTCCCTCGACAAGTCGGTGTATCGGGCCGCCACTGCAGAACTTTGGGGCGTGGATATGCGCAGAGTGGCCGGCTCGGTCACGGTCCCAACCTTGGTTCTGGTCGGCGAGCATGACTCCGTGGCCCCGCCCAACCTTTCGCGCGAGCTTGCGGGGCTTATACCTGGGGCGCAGCTTGTGCTGATCCCTGACGCGGGCCATCTGCCGAACGAGGAAAATCCTGCAGCCTTCAACCAGGCCGTTCGCACCTTTTCGTCTGGAGCCGGGTCGGAGAGGAGAATGTACGGAAGTGATCGTGGCCGGTAAAGAGCGCGAGTGGACGATCGTCTATCAAACGCCGTCCCCAAGCGATGCGGACCTGGTCCGGACCACTTTGGAAGTGGCCGGCTATCCCGTCTGGGTACAGGGCGGCAACGCGCCGAGCGTCTTCACTCCCGGGATTGACACCTCCAGCGCGTTGACGGTCAGCGTTCCCTCGGAGGACGCCGAAGACGCTCGTGACTACCTGCAGCAGAAGACCAGCCTGCTACCTAACGATGACGCCCCAGCGCCCTCTGACGATCAGACCTCCCCTCCACTGGAGACCCTCGAGGACACGGCCCAGGAGATTCTGGAGCTGCGCCGACAGCACGAGGTCGCAGCGTGCAAGTACTGCGGCATCCCAACCCTTGACGTTGCGGAACTCGATCTCGAGAGTCGCATGATCGCCCTGTTGCGGGCGGCGGGCCTCGGGGTAAACACTGCCACCTTCAGCGAGTTCGGGCCCGGAGAGCGAATCTGCACGGACTGCGCCGGTCATGAGGTTGCCTGTGACCTCTGCGGCCGAGTGGTCGATGCCTTTCTTGACCAGGGCGAGTATCGGCAGGCGAACGACGACGAAGCCTACATCTGCAGCGACTGCCGGAGCCGCCTCGAGGACCGGCTTCAGGCGGACCGAGACTGGTGACTGACGCGCTGATCGCTGAACAAATCGCCTACTATCGCGCGCGCGCCAGCGAGTACGACGACAACCTGCGGCAGCTCGAGCGGTACGTCAGCCTCGGAGGAAGCGTTGCCGGATCGTCGGGCGATGAGGACATGCAGGAGGTTGCCAGCCTGCTCAGCGCGCTGGAACGAATGCGTCCGTTCGACACCGTTCTGGAACTGGCGTGCGGCACCGGCTGGTGGACGCAATGGCTCGCCCAGCATGCAGGGCAGGTGACGGCCGTCGACGCCGCCGAGGAGATGCTCGCGCTCAATCGAGAGCGCGTCAACGCGGCCAATGCTCGGTACATCCTGGCCGACGTCTTCTCCTGGAAACCTGATCGGCAGTTCGACCTCGTGTTCTTCGCTTTCTGGCTGTCCCACATCCCCCGCGACCGGTTCGCCGCATTCTGGCAGTTGGTTCGTGACTCGCTTGCTGCGAACGGCCGCGTCTTCTTCATCGACGAGCTCGGCACCGAGGAGACTCGTGGCATGGAAACCCGAGTCGACGACGACGCCGTGCTCCGCGAGTTGGAAGACGGCCGGCAATTCCGCGCGGTCAAGGTCTTCTACGAGCCCGCTGAGCTCGAAGGAAAGCTCCGCGCGTCCGGATGGAACGTCGAGGTCCGCCCGGCTGGTCGTCGCTTCTACTGGGGCCAGTCGACCCTGTAATCATCATGGGGGACTTCTCACTATTCGACCTGCGCGTGATTGTCGAGCGAATCGAGGGGCGCTCGGTGTGCGGGCTCGAACCCGGCGACTATTTCGAGGTGACCGAAAGCAGCCACATCCGGATCCCGGCCGACCGCCATTTCTGCATCTACGCGCTTTCCGCCATCCTTCCGCTGCTGCCCGCCGTGCAGCGGCGGCTCGCCGAAGATGACTGGCTCGAGCAAGACACGCTGGTGGCCTGTCCCGATCCCGAGGAGCGTGTGCTGATGCGCATCGAGCGGATCGGTGAGCGCACGATGCGAACCGAAGACCACACGTGACGGCCCCACCGGGCAAAACCGACCGTCTTGAGGTTGGTCTCGGGCTGCAAGGCAACAAGACGCCGGCGGAGTACGCGACGATCGCTCGACTCGCTGAGCAGTACGGCTTCGATGTGCTCTCCGTTTTCTCAGACCTGATGTATCAACCGGCGATCGTCCCGCTGATGGTCGCGGCACTCAACAGCACCCGCCTGCGGTTGGGACCGGCGTGTTTGAACCCGTTCACTATGCACCCGGTCGAGATCGCGGGTCAGGTCGCCGCGCTCGATCTCACCTCCCAGGGACGCGCGTACGTTGGCCTCGCCCGCGGTTCCTGGCTCGAGAAGCTCGGGATAGAACAGCGTAGACCCGTGCGCGCCTTGCGCGAAGCAGCCGAGATCGTCCGGCTGCTCCTTGCTGGGGATGCCGGCGGTTACGACGGCGAGGTCTTTTCGCTAGAACCCGGCACTCGGCTACAGTTCGAAGTCGCGCGCTCCCGCGTGCCGCTGCTCATCGGGACCTGGTCGCCAAAAACCGCCGCGCTCGCCGGCGAGATCGCCGACGAGGTCAAGATCGGGGGCAGTGCCAACCCCGCGATGGTTCGACGCATGCGCGAGTGGATCGATGTTGGAACGAAGCGCGCAGGTCGCTCGCCCGCAGACGTCGGCATCGTAGTAGGGGCCGTCACCGTCATCGCTGAGGACGGTGAAGCTGCTCGACGGGTGGCGCGATCCGCCGTCGGACTGTACCTCGACGTTGTCGGCCGGCTCGATCCGACTACTGATGTGCCTGCCGATGGAAGGGTCCCGGACGACGTTCTCGATCGATTCGCGATGGCCGGGACGCCCGAGCAGGTGGTCGACCAGGCGAGGCGTCTGTTCGAGGCCGGCGCGCAACGGGTGGAGTTCGGATCGCCCTACGGACTGACGGAGGACGAGGGGATTCGCCTGCTGGGTGAGCGGGTACGGCCTCGACTCCATTAGTCGTTGACCACGAGGGTTTCCGGGTAGCGATTCAGCTTGCGCGAGCCGTTCGCCTCGCAGACGACCACGTCCTCGATGCGCGCGCCGACGTGGCCTGGCCAGAAGATTGACGGCTCGATCGTGAACGTCATCCCGGGCTCCAGAGGAGTCTGGTCTTCCTCCGAGATGAAGGGATATTCGTGTACATCGAGGCCGATCGCGTGCCCGGTGCGGTGCCGAAACCACTTGCCGTACCCGCCCTCCTCGATCACCTGGCGGCTGGCACGATCGACATCGCTCGCGGT
>JALYYE010000263.1 GCA_030946735.1 Candidatus Dormiibacterota bacterium | reverse complement strand
GTCGATCCGCCCGGTGGGGCCGGGCCGGAAGCGGACGGCGTTGTCCAGTAGCTCGCGGATCGCCAGGTGCAGCCAGTAGGTATTGCCGTTGACGCTCGCGTGGGGAGTGTCGAAGCTGAAGTCGATGGCCAGGTCGGCAAAGCGGCGCTGCTGATCTTTGACCATTGGTTCCATGAGCCCGACCAGGTCGATCGGCTCCCGGGGCATCGTGGGGCCGAGCTCGTCGAAGCGGCCGACGAGACTCATGTCCATGATCAGCCGGCTGAGCTGACGCGCCTTCTCATAGATGCGCGTTCCAGCCAGCTTCTGATGCTCGGGACTGAAACCACCCTGGGCGAGCAGGGAGCTGTAGCCGAGAATCACGCCCAATGGGGTCCGCAGTTCGTGCGCGGCCATGTTCAGAAACTCGGTCTTGGCAGCGTTCGTTTCGCGCAGACGCGCCAGGTCGAGGTCGAGCGGCACGGCCGGGCTCGCGAGCAATCCAGTGAGGAAGTGGTCGACGGCATGGCCTGGTCCTTTGAGGGGACGGATGAACCACTCCCAGGTCTGGCCATCGATTACCACGTTGGCCGCAAATGGCTGTCCGCCGGCGGCGACGGAGCGAAATGGGCGGGGGTCCGACAGTGGATGCGCCGGCGGCAGGAGCGATGAAATCGTCAGGCCGGCAGCGTCGGCTCGACGCAACACCCGGGCCATTAGCTCGTTGACGGCGAGGGCACGAAGGTCTCCCGCTTCGACGACCGCGAGCGGAATGGGCATGGCCTGGAGTAATTCGCTGACGGGCGTGTCGAAGCGCTCGGCCAGCGCCGTTTCCAGCAACTGTGCAATCGCTTCCGACCGGCGGTTCACGTGCGGGCTGCCTCCAGATCGGCTGATAAACTGGTCGCGGCCGTGCAAGACCCCGACAAACTCAATGATCAAACCACATACCAGCAATGTTTCGCCTGCGGCCATCGGAACGAGTCGGGGCTCAAACTGACATTCCGACGCGACGGCGACCGCATCATCGGCGACTTCATGCCGTCCGAGCGTTACCAGGGGTTCCCGGGCGTACTGCACGGAGGGGTCCTGGCCACGATGCTTGACGAAACGATGAGCCGCACGGGTGCCCTGCGACGCCAGTGGCTGGTGACGGGCAAGCTGGACATCCGTTATCGGCGGCCGGCACCGATCGATCAACCGCTGCGGGTCTGGGGGGAGATCGCCCGGGAGCGGCAGGGCGCCGTCGATGCCATCGGGGCGGTCGAGCTGACCGACGGCACCGTGCTCGCCGAGGCCCGCGGCATGTTCCTGCGGATGCCAGACGCACTGGCCGATGCGACCGTCGACCAATACCCGGAGTTCGTCAACTACTGGCAAAGCTAGGCGTGCCGCGTTCGCACCTCTTCGCGCCGGAGCACGAGGAGTTCCGAGGCACCGTTCGCCGCTTCATCGATAAGGAAGTGCGCCCTCACGTGGACGAGTGGGAAGAAGCCCAGCAGTTTCCGCGCGAGTTGTTCAAGCGATTTGGCGCCCTCGACCTTCTGGGATTGAAGTACGCGGAGGAATACGGCGGCACCAACGCCGGTGTCATCTACGAGGCGATTCTCTTCGAGGAGCTCGCCCGCTGCGGTTCCGGCGGCGTTGCAGCAGGAATTGGCGCCCATATCGCCATTGCCACACCGCCGATCAATGAGCACGGCAGCGACGCGCAACGCCAGCGCTGGCTGCCACCCGCGATCAAGGGCGAGAAGATCGTCGCGCTCGGCGTCACCGAGCCGTCGGGCGGCTCAGACATCGCGCACGTGCAGGCCATCGCCCGCCGAGACGGTGATGCCTACATCGTGACAGGCACCAAGATGTTCATCACCAATGGCGTCAACGCCGACCTGGTCGTCATCCTGGTCCGCACGAGGCCGGAGGGTGGCCACCAGGGTTTGTCCGTTTTTGTCGTGGAACGTGGGACGCCGGGCTACAGCGTCGGCCGCAAGCTGAACAAGCTCGGCTGGCGAGCCTCCGACACGGCCGAGCTGGTCTTCCAGGACTGCCGAGTACCGGCGGAGAACCGACTTGGCGAGGAGAACGGCGGGTTCTACCTGGCGGTCAGCAACTTTCAGTGGGAGCGCCTCTGGATCGCGATTGGCGCCGTGGCGTCAGCCCAGCGAAGCCTCGAGCTGGCCGTCGAGTACGCGGCCAACCGGACGCAGTTTGGAAAAACGCTGACGTCGATGCAAGTCATCCGGCACGAGATCGCCGACATGGCGCTGATGATCGAGCAGGCGCGCCAGCTGACCTATTACGGGTTATGGCTCCATTCGCAGAAGCTGTCGTGCGCCAAGGAAGTCTCGATGGCGAAGATCGCGGCGACCGAGGCCGACGTCAAGGTTGCCGACCGGGCGCTGCAGATCCACGGCGGCTACGGCTACATGATGGAGTACCCCGTTCAGCGCGCCTGGCGCGATGCCAGGCTCGGTCCGATCGGAGCGGGCACTAACGAGATCATGCGCGAGATCATCGCTAAAGAGCTCGACCTTTAGCCAACCGGTCGCTCGAGGTTTCCGCGTAGAGGCCTCTGGCTAGACTCTAACCGTGCCTTTCGAATTGACCTTGCCCTTCACCGCGATCGTCGGCCAGGAGCAGATGAAGAAGGCGCTCCTGCTCAATGCCATCGATCCAGGGATTGGTGGTGTGCTGATCCGCGGCGACCGCGGCACCGCCAAATCATCCGCCGTGCGCGCGCTAGCCCGCCTCCTTCCCGATTACGAGGCGGTCGAGGGTTGCCCCTACCGCTGTGACCCGGCGGCTCCGTCGCGGTATTGCGACGACTGCCGGCGTCGCGCCAAGGAAGTGCCATTGCCCCTTACGCGACTGGCGATGCGCATCATCGACTTGCCCATCAATGCCTCGGAAGACCGGCTGGTGGGGTCGATCGACATGGAGGCGGCGGTCAGGGCAGGCATGCGGCGGTTCCAGCCCGGCGTGCTGGCGGAAGCTAACCGCAACCTTCTATATGTCGACGAGGTCAACTTGCTTGACGACCATCTGGTCGATGTTCTGCTCGACGCCGCGGCAATGGGCGTCAACGTCGTGGAGCGCGAGGGGATGTCCATCGTGCACCCAGCTCACTTCATCCTGGTCGGCACGATGAACCCCGAGGAGGGCGAGCTGCGGCCCCAGCTCCTTGATCGGTTCGGGCTGTGTGTCGACGTCGCCACGCTCACCGACATCGACCAGCGGCTGCGCGTCATGGAGCTCGAGCGCGACTTCCTGCAGAGCCCGCAAGCCGTTCACCAGGCGTCGGCCGAACGGGAAGCGAGGCTACGCGACCTGCTGCAGGCGGCATCGGGTCGCCTCAACTCGGTCGAGCTCCCGGATGCGATCCGCACGCTGATCGCACGGCTCTGCCTCGATGGTTCCGTCGCGGGACACCGGGCCGATCTGGTGGTCGCCCGTACGGCTCGGGCGATCGCCGCCCTCCGTGGCGCGCCCGTCGCCGAGTTGCCAGACGTGCTCGAGGCGCTGGAGCTCGCGCTGGCGCATCGGCGCCGGGAGCCGCTGACGGACAAACAAGCCCAGGTTCAGGAGCTGGCATCACGTGCCGCCGAACAGCTGGCGCAGATCCAGGCTGCCTCACCGAGCGAGACGACCCCCTCCGTTCGTAGCGATGTCACGCAGCAGGAAGGCGCGTCGGGAGGGGAATCCAACGAAGGCTGGACGACACTGGAATCACGCGAATCGCCCGCTAACGAGGCAATCGAGCCGGAAGCCGACGCGGTCATTCAGCTGCGGACCTTCATTGTCAAGAAGTTGGACCTGCCCCGCGAGCGGCAGGCCCGACGCGCGGCGGGGAAGCGGACCACCACGAAAAGCGAGAGCAAGCGCGGACGCTACGTACGAAGCTCACAGGCGGAAAAGGTCACCGATGTTGCCTTCGATGCGACTGTCCGGGCTGCCGCGCCCTATCAACTCAGCCGCCGCCGGGCCGCGCCCGATGCCAGCAACCAGCTCCAGCTCGAAAGCCAGGATCTTCGCCAGAAAGTGCGCGAACGGAAGACCGGAAACCTGATCGTCTTCGTGGTCGACGCCTCGGCCTCGATGGACGCGGAGCAGCGCATGCTCGCCACCAAGGGCGCGATCCTTTCTCTGCTCCGGCATGCGTACGTCCGTCGCGACAAGGTTGCCCTCGTCGCCTTCAGTGGGCGCAACGCGCGGGTCGTCCTGCGCCCGACCTCAAGCGTCGACCTCGCGGAGCGACGGCTGGAACGGCTCAGCATCGGAGGGACCACCCCGCTCACGCATGGGCTGATGACCGGCTTGAAATTGATCAAGACGGAGCGGCTGCGAGATCCCCACGTCTATCCGTTGCTCGTGCTGATCAGTGACGGCCGGGGCAACATCAGTCTCTTCGGCGAAGAACCGCTACTGGAAGCCCAGCGCATGGCCGGCCAGATCAAGCAAGAAGGGGTTCGCGCGATGGTGATCGATTCGACCCGCGACTTCGGCAGCCAGCCGGGCTACCCGCGAAACCGGGTGACGAGCCTGTACGGCGCCTATGCGTTCAATGTGTGTGGGGACCTGGCCGAGCGGCTTGGCGGCCGCTATTACGGCCTGTTCGACCTCTCGCAAACTTCGATCGTCGATAGCGTCCAGCGTGAGATGCTTAGGACGGGTTCAGTCTGATGGAGCGATTTGTCTACCCTTTCAGCGCCATTGTGGGCCAGGACAAGATGAAACTTGCCCTTGTCTTGAACGCGATCCACCCTGCGATCGGTGGGGTTCTCATCCGCGGCGAGAAAGGTACGGGGAAGTCGACCGCGGTGCGCGCCCTGGCCCGCCTCCTTCCGGAGCTGAGCGTCGTCGACGACTGCCTCTACCGCTGCGATCCGGACGCGACCGAGTCACTCTGCTCCGATTGCCAGGACCGGCTGGCCCGCGGGGAGACGCTGCCCCGCGCGCGTCGCCGCATGCGAGTCGTCGAGCTGCCCATCAACGCCTCGGAGGATCGGGTGGTCGGCGCGATCGACATCGAGGCCGCCATCAAGAGCGGTGAGCGCCGCTTCGAGCCGGGCGTGCTTGCCGAGGCCAACCGGAACATCCTCTACGTCGACGAAGTCAACCTGCTCGATGACCATCTGGTCGATGTCCTCCTCGATGCCGCTGCCATGGGTGTGAACGTCGTGGAGCGTGAAGGCATCTCGATCTGGCATCCGGCGCGCTTCATCCTGGTCGGGACGATGAACCCAGAAGAAGGCGACCTCCGCCCGCAGCTGCTCGACCGATTCGGCCTGACTGTCGACGTCGAAGGCATCAAGGACATCGGGCAACGCGTTCAGATCGTCGAACGGCGGGAGGAATGGGAATCGCACCCGGCCGAATTCAGCCAGCGATTCGCCGAGCAGGATGCTGAGATCGGGACGCGGATCGCCGAAGCGATCGTCCGCTTTCCGCACGTCGTGATGCCGGCCGGGATCCTGCGCGCACTCGCCGAGCTCAATGTCAGCCTCCAGGTGGACGGGCATCGGGCTGACCTGGTGGGGCGTAAGGCGTCCCAGGCGCTGGCCGCCTACCGTGGCGTTCCCGAGGTCGGGGTCCCGGAGGTCAACGAGGTGGCGGAAATGGTCCTCGCCCACCGGGTGAAAGCCGCCGGCCGACGCGAGCTCGGCAGCATCGCCCAGAACCTTCCCAGCGCCTCCAGGGCGTC
>JALYYE010000249.1 GCA_030946735.1 Candidatus Dormiibacterota bacterium | reverse complement strand
GTAGGAGGCGTCGTCCATCGAAGATTCCGCCGTATGCTACCAGCCGCTGTCGCCGATGACATCGGCTGGCGTCCCGGGCTCACGGACCTATCAGGCCGAGCGCGCATTGGGCATCACCGGCCGCGGTGGCGGGATCGTGCTGAACCGTCCGTCCTTCTGGCGGATCAGCCGCCAGCCTTCTTCGTGGACCATCCGGTGATGCGGCCGGCAGAGCAGTGCCAGGTTGGGCAGCGCCGTTCGCCCGCCCCGCGTCCACCAGACCAGGTGATGCCCGTCGCACCAGATGGGCGGCCGCGTGCAGCCTGGGAAGACGCAGTGCCCGTCGCGCGACTCGAGCGCCCGGCGCGTCGGCGCCGGCAGCGTCCTTGTGGCGTGATTGGGCTCCTGGGCCAGTTCACCCTGCCCGGTGATCCGTGATGGCGCTGTCGCAGGCGAAGCGCTGGACGGTCTCGGCCGGCACCGTGCCGCCGCCCACCAGCTCGCCCGCCGGCGCGCCCTCGCTCCCCGCCAGCGTGTCGAGACTGGCACGGATGATCAGCTGCGGCCGCGGGCCCGCGCCGTTGCGTTTGCTCCCGGACCCCTGCCGGCCGAGTTCGACCAGCGCGTCGGCGCTGCGCTGGCCGTAGCTGCGGTCGTCGTCTTTCAGCGGCTTCAGGAAGGGCTGCAGCGCCGCCCGCAGGGTTGCGCCGCCCTCGGCGTCGAGGACGCCATCGAGCCGGACCAGGCCGTCGACCGGCTCGCCGATGTGAAAGTAGCGCCGCTGATAGGCGTGGTTCGCCTCGGCCAGCGCCCCAGCGGCGTCCACCCGGTGCTCGAAGTTCTTGGCGACGGTGACGAACTGGCCCGGGTCCATCGTCTGCGCCGCCTGCAGCAGCGTGCCTTCTTCTTTACGCACGGCGGCCGCGCCGACATGCTCGGCAGCGCGAGCCAGGACAGCGACGTGCTGGTATCCAAGCGCTCCGATGGCGAAGGCCGCTTCGGTCTGGGGTAGCTTCTCCAGCTGGCGCGCGATCTCTACACGCTCCAAGGCCGCTCCTCCCGACAGTTTGCACTTCCAGCGCAGCCACGCAGTCAGCGAGAGGGCGCCGTCGGCCTTGTACTCGCGCGACTTGTCGACGCGGCACACAACCTCAGCGAAGACCGCCTCGGATCGATCGATGACGGCCCGGATTTCGATCAGTGGCTCCCCGAGCGCGCTACCGTCGAGGGTGCTCAGCCAGCCCGGCAAATCCTCGAGGGCTGCCTTGATCCGTGCGAGCGGAGTTCCTTCTCGATCGCCTGACCCGGCCATGCTCACATCCTGAACCACGGTTGCGATAGCTGCCTGTCAATCACGCAAAGATCGCAAGCCGGCGGCATCCGGCGGCTTTCGGCGGCTCGGACTCGTTGACAGGACGTGCTTAGTGGCGGGCCGGAGGGACGAGTCGAAACGGATGAGAGATCTGGTCGCAGCGCCTCACGGAGCCGTCTGCGCAGCTTATGGCTGCGATCGCCGGATGGCTCATCGCAGCTCCTGGATGCGGATCAGGGTGCCCGCGGGATCGCGGAAGGCGCAGTCGCGAACCCCGTACGGCTGCTCGGTCGGCTCCTGGACGACGTCGGCGCCGCTGGCCTGCAGTCGCTCGAAGGCGCCGTCGAGGTCGGCGGTGGCCAGGATGATGGCGGCGTAGCTGCCCTTGGCCATCATCTCGGCGATGGTGCGGCGCTCCCCGTCGGTGACGCCGGGGGTTGCGGTCGGCGGATACAGGACGATGGACGTGTCGGGCTGGCCGGCGGGGCCGACCGTGAGCCAGCGCATCCCGCGGTATCCACGTCGTTGCGGACCTCGAAGCCGAGGGTGTCGCGATAGAAGGCCAGCGATGCGTCCGGGTCGTTGTGTGGGAGGAAGCTCGCGTGAATAGTGATGTCCATGGCGGTCCGGTGCTTCTCGATTCCTGACCGGTCTGGTCACCTGCGAGACCTGTTCAGGCGTGCGGTATCCGCCGCTCGTCCCACGTCAACACGTGTCTCGCTAACAGTCAACTAGGCAGCGTGCGTGTGCCCGTTGCCGTTCGGAGGCGCAAGCACCAGCGCCAGCATCTCCGAAGGCCGCGTTGCCCACAACCGGTGCCGCCGGAATGTCGCCCGAAGCTCCGGACTCAGTCCCCAGGCGGCCAGCACGGTTCGCACGCGAGCAGCCCGCCCGGTCTGGAGATCGACCATGCTGTCGCCCACGTAAATCGCGTTCGCGCGGGACAACCCCAGGGAGCCGATGGCTGCCAGCAATGGGTCGGGCGCCGGCTTGGGCGGCGTCACGTCCTCGAAGCCGATCACGATGTCGAAGCAGTTACGCAGGCCGGCGGCCTCGAGCTCAGCCTCGATCAACGCCCGCCGCTTGCAGGAGACGACCCCCAGGGGCGAGCCGGCCTGGCGCAGCTTGCGCACCAGGGTCGGGATGCCGCGAAACACCCGGGCGTGTCCGAGTTTCGAATCCACGGAGCGATAAGTGGCTACCAACTCCTCCCAGATGTCCGGAGCGACGAGCTTCATCTGCTCGGGCAGCGGCAGGCCCCGATGCTGGCGGAAGAGCTGTCGGGCGCTCTCGTCCAGCCGATGTGTCCGCATCACGTGCGCAAAGGCCTCTTCGATCAGCGGATAGCTGTCAACCAGCGTGCCGTCGAAGTCGAAGATCAGCCCACGCGCGCGCCCGTTGCGGCTGGCGGAGGGCGTCTCGGGTCGAAGAAGAGACCGCGGTTCGGTTGCCACGTGATCAACATCCCTCGGGTAGGCTGGGCGCGCTCCCCCGGGGGCTGCGCTGTCGACGGATCGACCCTTCCCAACTAAATAATGCCAGTCATACAACGGCGCCGTCTACGATTC
>JALYYE010000244.1 GCA_030946735.1 Candidatus Dormiibacterota bacterium | reverse complement strand
CGGCCCCGACCTGCTGCCCCTCGCGGACCACGATCTTCCAGAGATTGCCAGCCAACTCGGCCTTGATCTGCACGCGCCCGATTCTCTCACGCGCCACTCGGGTAATATGTCGACGGTTTGCGCAAGAAACGTAGCTACCCCAAGAAACGCGGCGGTCCCACCACGCTGCGGCCCGGTATCGACACGCTGGAGGTCAAGGAGACCCCCGCCGGCAAAGAAGAGACCATCGAGATGGACGCCGAGGTGGTCGAGCCGCTGCCTAACGCCATGTTCAAGGTCAAGCTGCAGACGGGCCAGACGATCCTCGCCTATACCTCGGGGAAGATGCGGAAGTTCTACATTCGGATCTTGATCGGCGACAGGGTCCGAGTCGAGCTCTCCCCCTACGACCTGACCCGCGGCCGGATTACCTTCCGCTACAAGTAGCCGCGCGGTAACCTCAAGGCGACGCCATGATCTGGCTCTACGCCGTGATCCTCCTGCTGCTGGCCGTCGCCCTCGTGGCGGCCTACCGGGTTTTGGGAACCCCCTCACGCCTGGCGCCCCGCGACTACGACGTCGTCCTCGAGGACGTCAAGGTCAGCGTCGAGCGAGCCGCCGCCCGTCTGCGCCGGGCACTCGATGCAGCGGGAGAATCATTGGAGGCCGAGGCGACCGCGGCTCGCAAGATCTTCCAGACGGGCTACTTCCAGACGCTCCGCCTCCGCCCCTCGAGCGGACCGGATCTGGCGGTCGAAGCACGCGCCGCCATCGGCCGGGCCTGCGAGGCCTACGAGTGGGCCAGCCGGATGCTCGCCAGCGAGAGCGTCCATAACCCATTTGTGCTGGAGGCGGCGCGGCGCCTGCTCGACGCGGGGGACGCGGCCCTCAGGCAGGCCGAGCCCCAGCCGCCGGTGTTGCAGACGCCTCGCGGAAATAGCGCACCGTAGAATCGAGGCCCGCGTCAAGCCTGGTCTTCGCTTTCCAGCCCAGGGCTTTCTCGATCTTGCGCGTATCGATCACCGAACGCCGCTGCTCCCCCGGCAGGGGCGGGCCGTGCGCTTCCGGCTGGTTGCTGCCGGTCAGGCGCTTCAAGAGCTGGAAGATCGTGTTGATATCTGTCTCGATGCCGGTGCCCACGTTGAATGATCCAACGACGTCCGACTTGAGGGCGAGAGCATTCGCCTCTGCCACGTCACCCACGTAAACGAAATCGCGGGTCTGCGTTCCGTCGCCGTTGATGCGGGTCTTCTCTCCGCTGAGTAGCCGCCGCGTGAAGATGGCGACCACGCCCGCCTCCCCATGCGGGTCCTGGCGCGGCCCGTAGACGTTGGCATAGCGGAGGGCCGCGTAGGACAACCCATGCAGTGCGTTGAACATGCGCAGGTAGACCTCGGCCGATAGCTTGGCGGCACCGTAGGGCGAGACCGGCAGCGTTGGATAATCCTCGGGAGTGGGCGTCACGTCGGCATCGCCGTAGAGCGCACCACCGGTAGACGCGAAGAGGAAGCGGCGCACGCCGTGCTTCATGCTGGCCTGCAACATTGCCGCGGTGCCGAGCACGTTGACGCTCGCGTCGAAGACCGGGTCCTCGACGGAGCGACGAACGCTGGCCTGAGCCGCCTGGTGGACGACCGCTTCCGGCCGCTCGATGCGGAATAGCTCGTCCATCCAGGGCGAGTGCAAATCCATCTGGTAGAAGCGGGCCTGCGGTGGCAAGCGCTCGACATGCCCGTTCGAGAGGTCGTCGAGGATGACCACGTCGTGGCCGTCGGCCGCCAGCCGGTCGGCGACATGCGATCCGATGAATCCCGCGCCGCCGGTAACGAGAACCTTCAACGCCGGTGACTCAAGAGGAAGACCACCAACCCAACGGCGATCAGGCTCCAGTAGCTGATCAGGCGGTCGAGGATCGCGACAGAGAGCGCCTGCGAGGCGCTCAGGCCGAAGAAGACCAGCACGGCGATGATCCCGCCTTCAACCAGCACCAGCCCACCCGGCAACGCCGGGATGGTGGTGAGCAGCGAGGCGACGAGGGCGATGAACATGATCTGCGCCAGGCTCAGCGAGATGTGCAGGGGAAGGGCCTGGACCACGAGGAAAAGACGGGCGGATTCGGCCATCCAGACCACGAAGGTAAGGCCGAGTAGGAGGGGCAACCGGCCGGCAAACGCGCTAAGCAGTCCATGCTTGAAGCGGGCGGCGCGATCGCGGAGGCGCTCAGGAATGAAACGGGAGAGCCGCCCCTCGCTGTAGCGGATCACGAGCAGGCCGGCGATCAGCCCGGCGGCGATTACGAGCCCGACAATGAAGGCCGGAATGAAGCGCTCCGGCACCTGGGCCTGGAAGCTGATCAGTCCGCTGACGACCAGCAGGCTCATCAGTACAAGGAAATCCAGCGCCCGCTCGCTGAAGATCGTGCCCAGGCCCTTCGAGCCGGAAACCTCGGTCTGCTGTCGCAGCAGGTAGGCTCGGTAGAAGTCGCCCATCTTGGCCGGGAGGACGCAGTTTGCGAACCAGGCGAGGATGATGATGTGGAACAGTTCGCCGAAGCGATTGCGTTCACCAGTGTTGCGCAGCAGGATTTCCCAGCGAACGGTGCGGACGACGAAGGAGAAGTAGAAGGCGGTGAAGGCCAGCGCGTAGAGAAGCGGGTTGGTCTGGCTGATGGCCCGCAGGCTGGCGCCGTAGTCGAGCTGGACATGGGTCAGCACGACAAAGAGGACGACGGCCAGGATCGCGAACGAGATCAGGGTGCGAGGATCGAGGAGCCGCTCGCGCAGCGCGGACCGGGGGGGCGCCGCCTGCGGCGGAACCGCCGCCGGTTGCATCTCGGGTTTCAACATATCAGGGACCGGCCGGCTGGGACCCCGCTATTCGGCGATCTTGCGGCGGCGGAGGATCCTCTCGAGTAACGGCATCTTGTGCCGTGGCTTGCCTGCCGGGCCATACTGCCGGCGAACCTGCTCCTGCTCGCGCGCCTCCAGGATCCGGGGCACCCAGTCCGACTCGAGCATGGCCGGCTCGCCGCCCTCCCAGGTCTTGAGGTAGAAGATGCCCTTCAAGGCGGTAAAGGGGATGGCGAGGTCCTTGACTTCGCTCTGGTCGGGCGACACCAGGGAAAGGGTAACGCCGTAGCGGGATGTCCGCAGCTGGCGATCGCTGTAGCCGCGCAGCACCTCGTGGTCGACGAAATGAATGGCGATTCGCTGGTAGCGGGCGGTGTCAACCGCATTCGACGGCGCATGGGAGTCGAGCAGGACGTATTTGAGGCTGCTGAGAGGCACGAAGGCGCCCCGGTTGTTGGTCCCCAGGTTGTGGACTCGGGTCTCGACGACGGGCGTGTCCAATTCCCGCTTCGGTGGGTCCCCGTGCAACGTCTCGCCGTCGAGGAAGCAATAGATGGCGTGCGGCACGTTTCCCGCATTGTAGTTACAATCGCGGCGGCTTGCCCTCGTTCAGATTGCGCGGCGCCCTCACCGCCGCATTCGGCCTCTCCTTGCTGACGGCGCAGCCGGCTCTGGCGGCCGGCAACCTGACGCTGCCGTTTGCCGTCCCCAACCCGCGTGTCACCTCCTGGACAGACCACCACTACCCGAATCGACAGGAAGACGGGATCATGATTCGCTTCGATGGCGCCACCGGTTATGCCTATGACGGCCATCGGGGTACCGACTACGCCGTCCCCTCCAACACGCCCGTAGTGGCCGCCGACGACGGGACGGTCATTTACAGCGAGTGGAGCGACAGCGGCGGCTGGGGCGTGGTGATGGACCACGCCTACGACCGAACCGCCTACTTCCACAACAATCAGCTCTTCGTTTACCCCGGACAGCACGTGTCCCGCGGCCAGCTGATCGCGCTTAGCGGCAGCACCGGGAATTCAACCGGGCCCCACGTCCACTTCGAGGTCCGCGACCTGATGACCCCGTGGCACTCGGTCGATCCCTACGGCTGGACCGGAGCGGGACCCGACCCGTGGCGCTGGGACATGGGCAATCTGTGGCTGAACGGCACCCCGACGCCATTCCTCTTGCCGCTCGCCTTCCCAGGTGGGGCGCGCTGGAACTACTGGTACGGGAGCGACGGGCCGCCGCCACCGGTGACGTGGCACCTGCGCGAGGGGAGCCACGGTCTTGCCGGGTTCGCGGTCCAATGGGACGCCGACCCGGGGGCGGCGGCGCCGCGAAGCCAGGCCACAAGTGGAACGGCGGCGGTGCCTGGCCCGGGGTCGCACACGCTGCACATGCGGGTCTTCGATCGGGCCGGGACCAGCGCCGACATCACCTACCTATATCTATATGACGTCGATCCGCCGACGTCGGCGCTCCGCGCCGATCCGGGGGGCGGCGCCCTCAGCCTCCATTGGTCGGGCGATGACCGGCTGGCCGGCGTTAAGGATGTCGCCATCGAGGTCGCCGCCGCCGGCACCGAGTTCCGCCCGTGGTTCGCGCAGAGTGCCGACCAACCCCTCGCCGGCAAAACGCTGGGCGCCGTCCGCTACTTCGGGGACCCGGGTAGCTCGTACCAGTTTCGGCTGACAGTCCGCGATGCGGCCCGGAATGCGGCGCCCCCCGTCGTCCTCGACCGATCGATTTCGGCGAGCGGCGGACTGCCGCCAACCGTCGCGGATCGCGCCATCCTCGGGCCATTGCCGGCGCAGCCTGACGGCGCACCGGCTGTAGGCGGAGTGAAACAAGAGCACCCGACGGCAGGTGGCGCGTGGCTTCTCGGCAGCGATGCCTCGCTGCACGGGTTGGGCCGCGAACGCGCGCTGCCGTCCACCGCACCGTCCTCGGTCGCCTCCGCCGTTGACGCCGTCAACCTGCCATCAGGACCATTACGCCTGCTGGCCGACGGCACGACCTGGAACAGCGCGGGCGCCGCCGGCCCCCGCTTTGGCGTCTCATCCCCGGTGCGTCTGCTGGCGGCCAGCGATGGCACGGTCATGGCCGTCGACGCCGCCGGCACGATTGCCGGCAGCGGGGCAAGCGTCGCCTCCGCCTTGCCGGCTGGCGCGACGGTCGTCGACGCGGCGCTGTTCCCCGGAACCCACTCGGGCCTGGCCCTGGACAGCAGCGGGGCGGTGCACGCGTTCGGCGGTGCCGACGCGGCCCTCGTGGCCATCCCGACCACCTGGGCGCTGCCGGGTCAACCCGCGGCGGTCACTCTGGCCGGGACGGCGCAAGCGCCGGCCGGCATCCTCACCGATGCGAACGGCGATTGGCAAGCCTTCGGCAGCATGCTGCTACTGGCGGATGCGACCTTCAGTGGTCCGGCGTTTGACCCGATGACCGGCCTGCCGGTGCGCTAGCCGTAGTTCCCACAGACCTTGTTGACACGCCAAGCTTGGACAGCACCAGCTCGCCGGCCGCACCGGCCACCTCCGCTCCACCGGCCACGCCGTCCTCCACCGCCACGGGATGCACAGCCTCGACTTCATGGACCGCCCCACAGGCCAGACGGTAGCTTGAGGGCTCTCCCCTCCGTCAACAACCTCCCTGGGAACTGCAAGCTAGGCCGGCCCGGTCAGGCCCTTGCTTTATGGGCGACCTTCCCCTGCTGGAGGATCCGGATGGCGTTGCCGCAGGGGTCGCGGACGCCCATGTCGGTGCCGTAGAAGTGGTCGGTGGGCTCCTGGGTGAAGTCGGTGACGCCGCGCGACTTGAGGGTCTCGTACAGACCGCGGATGTCGTCCGCCTTGAACACGAGCCCGCCCAGCGCGCCCTTCGTGATCAGCTCGCGGAGCTGGGCAGCGGTGGCTTCGTCATGCACCGGCGGCCCCGGCTCCTCGAGGGAGATCTCGGTGACGTCGCCAGGGACGCGCACCGTCAGCCAGCGGTAGGAACCCTGCTTGACGTCCTGGCCCTTCTCCAGCCCGATCTTGTTGACGTAGAAATCAAGAGCCTCGTCCTTGTTGAGGACCATGATGGAGGCGACGTTGAGTTTGGTGATCATCGCTCGATTTCTCCTTTGCGGTAGTTGATGGGGATGACCCTCATGCTAGGAGGCCGTCGCCGCGGCCGGGTCTCCAAAACTGCTCGATCGCCGCGCCACCCCCGCCGCCACCACCGGCCGCGTGGCCCACATCTGGTAGCAGTTGGGGGCAACCATCGGTCCATTTCCCAGGCGATAGCTCGACGCCGTCTCGCCGAGGATCTCCCGGAAGGTGCGGCTGAAGGTCCCCCGGCTCGTGAAGCCGACGTCGAAGCAAATGTCGGTGACGCTGCGGTCGGTCTCGCGCAGCAGGAACATGGAGCGCTCCACCCGCCGCCGCTGCAGGTAACGGTGCGGCGTCTCCCCGAAGACGGCGCGGAAGCTGCGAATGAAGTGCGCCTCGGAGAGATGGGCCACCGCGGCCACGGCGCGGACGTTGAGCGGCTCGGCGTAGGCGCGGTCCATGGCGTCGCGGGCGCGCAGTAGGCGCCGGTTCAAGCCCTCGACTTCCCGGCTCACGGTGCAAAGGTACGCCATCAGGGGGTGTGTGCTCAGCCCCTCCCTCAACAACCTCCCTGGGAACTACAGCTAGCCCGTCGCGCGAAGCCGAGCGGAGGGCGCCGGTGCGCCGAACACGCGGCGAACGGCCTCGATGGCATGGTCGACGTCCGCTTCCGAAACTCCTCGGTGCGTGACCATGCGCCAGCGGTAGACGGAGGCCTGGTCGAGTAACACACCGACCTCGCGGCAACGGTCGATGAACCCGCTCGCGGTGAGCGGAGGAGCGCAATCGCCGAAGACCATGTTACTTTCGACCCTCGACAGGTCGATATCGATCCCCGGAAGTCCCTGTAGGCCTTCGGCCAGGCGACGGGCGTTGGAATGGTCCTCCGCCAGGCGATCGACCATCTCATCGAGCGCGATCAATCCCGCCGCCGCCACCACGCCGGCCTGGCGCATGCCGCCGCCGAGCATCTTGCGCATGCGACGCGCGCGCTCGATAAAGTCGCTCCTTCCGACCAGCATGGAACCGACCGGTGCGCTCAGTCCCTTGGAAAGACAGAACATGACCGAGTCGACGGGACCCGTAAGCTGGCGGACGTCGACGCCCAGGGCTACCGCGGCGTTGAAGACCCGCGCGCCGTCCAGGTGCACCGGAAAGCCGGCATCGTGGGCGACGTCACTCAAGGCGGCGGTCTGCCCCGGGCTCAGGCAGGTCCCGCCTTTGCGGTTGTGGGTGTTCTCGAGACAGAGAAGTCCCGTTACCGGCTCATGGATATCGGGCTGGCGGATCGCGCGGCGCACCTGCTCCGGCTGCAGCCGCCCATCCGATGTATCGAGCGGCCGGAGTTGCAAACCGCCCACGACCGCGGCACCCGCAACCTCGTTCTGGAAGATGTGGCTGTCGACCTCGACGATGACTTCCTGTCCGGGCTGCGTGTGGCTGAGCAGGGCGCAGAGGTTGCCCATGGTCCCGCTCGGAACAAAGAGCGACGCTTCCTTGCCGACCATCTCGGCGGCCCGCCGCTGCAGCCGGTGGATGGTCGGGTCCTCATCCCAGACGTCGTCGCCCACCTCGGCGGCGGCCATGGCCGCCCGCATCGATTCCGTGGGAAGCGTAAAGGTGTCGCTGCGTAACTCGACTGTCCGTGCCATTCTGCCGCCCTATTTTCCCAGCTGCGCATAGATCAGCGGGCGCGGTGTGACGACCTCCGTGATGGCGAGGTCGGTCTGGCGCTGGATCTGCACCTGGACGCGGGTCTGCAGACTGCTGGCCGAGAGGTCGGCGGCCGGGCCGAGTTGCTCGGGGTCACCGATGACCAGCAGGCTCAGCGGGGAGCTCACCGCATGCCCATTGATCAGCAGGGTATCTCCGCGGCTCTGGACGGAAGTACTGCCGATGATGCGCTGGCCGTTCAACGCGATGGCTTCCGCCCCGGCATGGCGCAGGCTGTTGAGCGCATCCTGCAGCTCGAAGTCCATGATGGTGCCCTGGATGCGGATGTGCAGCCCGGGACCGTGGACCGGCACGTTGCCGTTGACCTCGCGCAGGGTCGTCAGCTCTTTCTTGATTGCCTGCGCGTCCGTCCCCCCCGCCGTGAGCGCCTCCCGGATCTGCGTCTCCTGCTGCGAGAGTGCGGCACCCTGCTGGATCAGCTGGTTGTTGGCACGGTTCAGGTCGTTGATCAGGAGCGCCACGCTGGTATCGTCCTGAGCTGCCAGCGTGCGGGCCACCGCCGCCTGGGAGCGCAGTTGGACGACGACCAGGAAGCCAAGCCCGATGGCGATCAGGCTGACGACGATCAGCCGCTGGGCTCGGGCGGTCCCTTCAGCCGATCGGCTGCGCATACTTCACCAGGAAGGTGGCATCGAATGCCGGCAGGCTGAGGCGGGGGGTGCGCAACCAGCTGAAGCCCAGCCGGTAGATACGGCTGCGGCTCTTGAGCTCGGCGAGCTGGTCTGGATTGCCCAAGCCGCCGGCCAGGGTGGACGGATCGCCCACCGCGGTCACGGTGTACGGGCCGCTCAGCCGGCTGGCATTGTTGACCAGGATGTTGACGCCGGCGTAGTGGAAGGCGGTATTCGGCACGATTCGCTGGCCGTTGACGGCGATCGCCTCGGCTCCGCTCGCCCACAGGACGTTAACGATGTCCTGTAGATCCTGGTAGTGAATGGTCCAGCCCAGCGAACGGTCGGTCGGGTCGTTCGGGTCCGTGCCGTCGTGCAGCAGGATGGTGAGCCCCGCGCCGTGTAGCGCGGTGAGCCCGGCGATCACCTTCTGATCGTCGAGCTGAGCCTTTACCTGCTGGACGGCGCTCGAACGACGGGCGCTCTCGTCTTCCCCCGCCTTGACCTCGACCTGGAGTCCCTGGATGCGGGCCTTGAGCGCCCGGTTCTGCTCCTCGAGCTGGTTGACGCTCTTGCGCAAGGCCTCGTCGCGGGCCAGGCGGTTGGAGGGAGGGAGTGGCTGGCTGCGGAACTGGGTGGCCGCGAGGCTGGTGACGAGAAATGTCGCAAGCGAAACGCTTGCGAGGACAGTCATCCGCGGCGTCACGGTGCCGTGTAGTGTAATGGGTGCCCGAACGCCCAGTTAGCCGAACGGCCGGCATGCAACAGGCAGGAGGAAGAATGGCTCAGAAAATAGAGGCGGTGCCGATGCGGGGCTTCGCCGAGGCCTCGCCGGAGCAGGCGAACCCATGGTTGATGGCCCAGCGTCAATTCGATATCGCGGCCGAGGTGCTCGGCCTGGATCCCAACATGCAGCGGGTTCTGCGCGAGTGCAAGCGCGAGCTGATCGTCACTTTTCCGGTGTTGATGGACGACCGCAC
>JALYYE010000236.1 GCA_030946735.1 Candidatus Dormiibacterota bacterium | reverse complement strand
GCGCCTTCAACACCGGGTCCGCCACTCCCGCCGATCGATAACGCTCCAGGGCCTGCTCGAACCACTGGCCGGCCGCGTGTGGCCGGCGAAGAAGGTAGTGGGCGCTGCCCAAGCGGTCATAGAGCTCGACCAGGAGCTGATGCCATTGCCCACGCTCGGCGGCGGTGATCGCTTCCTCGAGGACGGGCTTGGCATCCTGTGGCCGTCCCTGCCTCATCAGGGCCACCGCCAGCGTCAGTTGAGCACGCGTCCGCAGCTCGATCGGGACGGTCCTGGACAGCATTCGGCTGATCAGCGACTCGGCGCGGGCGCCCTCGCCGTGGAGCAGACTCATCTCGGCTTCCGCGAGGGCGAGTTCGAGCGCCGCCGTCGAATCGCCCGGCTCTTCGAGGAAGTAATCGATGGGCCGCTGCAGGCGCCGGGCGATGATCCGCAGGTTTTGTGTCGAGGGCTGGGCGCGGCCTAGCTCGACCTGATTGAGGAAGGCGCGACTGAAGTCAGTCCCGGCCACCGCGGCAAGGCTGAGCCCAAGCTCCTGTCGTGCCTGGCGAATCCGCCGCCCGAGGGGATTCGGCGCCGCGGGGTCATCCGCTGTCGGACGCCCCGCGCGCCGCCTGGTAAGCACAACCTACAGTCTAGCAATCTAGACTTGACAACGAAACGGCGCGTTTACAAGGGGTTCGGCCAGACTTCGGCGCAGGAAAGAACGGCCGAAGCGATAACAAACAAAATCCAGGGCGTGAGGAAACGCCGCACAGTCCCACCTCCTGAACAGGCGGCTCGCTCTTATCGGCCTGTTCTGAAGCCAGCTTATGGACGGCCGTCAATCAGGGGGGTCACGGCTGTAACGGATTCCGTAAGGTAGGTCGCGAACTGCTGACTGCCACGGTCCGCCTCCCTATAATCGAGGTCCGCTGTGTCCCCGTAGCTCAGCCCGGATAGAGCACTGGCCTCCGGAGCCAGGGGCACAGGTTCAAATCCTGTCGGGGACACCACGCAAAACAAGCTTTGAACCGGGGTGGGGCGAATTCGAAAAGCTGCTGAAAAGGATTATTAAGAGCCCATCCGCGCAGCGGGGAGTTCCCGTCGACGGTCACCCTTGACAACAGTCCTTCCCTGGTCTTCGACACCGCCTCGTCCCCAGACCTTAAGGGTGCGACGCAGGCGCTTCTGGATCATCCCTTCGATGCAGGTCCCAACCGCTGGCTTATCGCGAAGACGTTTCCCTCCGGATCCTTGAAGTAACACCAGTAGCCACCGATCTCAGGTGTTCCCACAATTTCCGATACCGCCTCGACACCAAGGGCGATCAGCTCGCGCCGAGAAGCTTCAATGTCGTCTACTTCAAAAGCTACTTGGTACCGCGGCCGATCGTACTGTGGATCACCTGACCGCCCTTTTATCTCGAAAAAGTTTGGCCAACCCATGTCGAACGAGACCCAGCTTTCCGCCGCACCCAGCTCCTTGAAGCCGAGGACGTCACGGTAGAAACGACGTTGCCGTTCGATATTCTCACTGACCACCCCAACCCAGATTGGCCACCCCAGCCGTGGCTTGCTTCCCATGCTCTCCTCCTAATGGCCGGATGCCGCCATCTTTGCACGATGTGCCAGTTTGGCGAAACGCCGCAGCTACTACGGGAACGGGGCGAGCGCTGGCTGAAACGGTAACTCGACCAAACACGACGTCAGGACCGTCCTGGCGTGAAAGCCTCTGACGGTCCGCTCCCTACTGCGTCACGCTAGTTTCGAGGCTTGAATGTTGACGACCTCGCGCAGTGGATTCGCTCCGTAGCTCCTCGCCGAATGACGAGGTTGGTAGCTATCGGCGGCTGGGGCGGCGCCGGAAAGACACGCGGGATCGAACGCGACGGCGAAGCGATGCGCTGGAAGTGGGAGACCGTCTGGATGCCCGAGGAGGAAGAGTACGTGCGGACTCAGGATCCTATCGGGCGGGCCGATGTCGTGATCGATGGAAGCGATTCGCAGTTCTATGAACAGTCCACCTGAAACGGGGCGACGCGCGTGCGATTCGAACTCGAATTGGTCAGGAGCAAGTTCCGACAGGAATTTTCGACGACCTAGACTAACCGCACCGAGGACCTAATGCCGGCCAGGAAGACCCGGCAATTTCCTGGTTACGCCCGGATTTGCGGCGATGATCCCTTCGGCGTTTTCCGATAACTCTGGGAGGAACTGCATGACTGACTCGGCGCGCGTGATCAAATCGTCGGTGGAGAAAATCCCGAGATCCGCAAGCACGTCATCAAACCCCGGCGCAAATTCACGCTGAGCCGACGGCGGCGCATCCGCCGCGAGGATCTTGTGGCAGCGGGCGAAGGTCGCCACAATCCAGAAGACCGCCTCCCGGTGGTTTCCTGCCCGAATCAAGCCGCGCATGCCATCGATGGAGATCGATCGGGCAGCCGGCGTGATATCGGAACTGAAGAAGAATTGTGACTTGGCCACCGCCGCCGCCGCGTCGAAGGTACGGGCGAGGGTAGCGAGATGGTTCGTGACCCGGTCGGCGGTAAGTTCGGCGCAGCCCAGGAGCTGGAGCAGGTCCGGATATAGGGCTATCCGACCGTATTCCTCAAGCACTTCGCGGGCCGCAAGATAGCGGAGCCTAATGGTCGGATTTCGGAGTGCCGCGACCAGAAGGACGTGAGTGGTCACGCCCGTGCCGAAGAGCCACGCTGTCACCTGGTCATGCCAGGGCTCGGATCCGTTGATCCTCTTGAGCCAGTTTTCTACACTTTGCCGAGCATCCTGGCAGCGCCGGCGCACCCAGACCTCCTCAGAAAAGTGCCGAGCCACGTTTTGCTGAAGGATTCGCAGGTCACCCATCGGGTCAGCAATGATCGTATTGACGCGTAGTCCCGCAGCGAGGTGATACGAGCGCATGACTTCGTTTATCGAGGAGAGCTGCCGCCAGGGCCGCAGGGAGATCTCGAGTAGGGCGCCCTTGTGCAGCACCGTGCCCGGCTTCGGCGGAGGTGCAGCTTCGGACGTGACAACGGCAACATCAATATCTGAACCTTGTGCCAACTCGCTGTCTTCGGGCAAACCTACGGTTGATCCGATGAAATACGCGCCCCGGAACCACACCTGTTGGCTGGCGTGCTGCATCACCCAGTCAATGCCAGCCTCTCTCGCCGTTCCGACCTTCACCACTAACAAACTAAACCTCGAGCTAGGGCCGGGAGATTCTGAGGGGCGGCTACTGGACCGTCATCGACCAGCGCGCCGGCAGCAATCGAACAGCTGAACGAAGGCGGGTTTGCGGGCTGCCTGTGCTTCTTGTAACGTCGGTCGACCTCGCGCGTTGAAGGGGTGAATCCGGCACTGGGGGTGGACACCTGTCAGCGATCGATCGATCCTGGATCGAACCTCTGATCCTGGCGCTCGAACGGCCTGCGTTTCAGCTGGCCACGTTGTTGGTCAATGACCCTTCTGTAGGTGAGGAGATCGTGCAAGAAGCATTCGTCCGCGTCTGGCAGTCGCCCAGGACCCCGCGAGAACTGCGCGAATTCCGTCCTTGGCTCTACCGCACCATCGTGAACCTGGCCCGAGATCATCACCGCCGGCGGATCCGATGGGCGAAGCTTCGACTTCCGGCCAGGGCATCCGCTGATCCGGCACGTCTGACCGAGCAGGCGATGGAGGTCTCGACGATCGATCTAGCCGTGCAATCGCTCGATCCGCGCGAGCGGGAGGCGGTTTACTTGCGGTTCTTCGAGGGCGCCTCCTTCGGTGAGGTCGGCCGGATCATTGGCAAACGCGAGGGGACGGCCCGCGTCCTCGTACACCGAGCACTGCGCAAGTTGCGGAGCCGGCTCACGGCAGATGGTTTGTCGCCGCAGGAGGGTAGCGGTGTCTGAGGTCGACATGGACGAGTTGATGAAACAGCATCTCCAAGCCAAGCGCGCGGCAATGAATCCGCCGGCCGGATTCCACGACCGGCTCGTGGCACGGCTCGACAGGTCGTCTCCGCGAAAGCCATTCAGAGCCCTACCGCAGCTCGCGATGGCGCTGAGCGTCGTCATGGGCGTCGCGCTCCTGGCGATCGGGATTTCGTACGTCAAATCGCAGCGCACGGGCGCGCCGCTGCGAGCCACACCAACGGTCCTCCCCACTGCCAGTCCGTCTGCTCAGGCCTACGCCGGTTGTCTGGTTCCTCTTCCCGCGTCGTGGAGCCAGGCGATCAGCGGCGGCGCGATCAAGACGGCGCCGTCCGACGCGCCGGCCGCCTTCGCCATCTCCCGTGATGGCTCGCGTATATTCGCCGGCGACGCCGCCAAGCCCTGGCTCGGGATCGTCGCGCTCGATCGAGCCGGACACGAGAGTCGGATCACCTCCTTTCTGCCCGGCTACGACATGGTCATCAGTGGCGGGTTCGATGGGCGCTGGCTGCTTTGGGCCGAGGCGAACTATCACGTCGAGCGGGAATCCACGCTCCGGGCTTGGGACAGCGTCAGCAACCGCTTCCTGACGCTCTCGACCGGGGTGTTCGAGCAGGTAAGTGTGGACCACGGCAAGGCGGCCTGGATCAACACCGTGGACCGCCAACTTCATCTCTTCGACCTCGCCTCGGGGACCGACCGGCGCCTGGATGCCTCCGCCTCCTATGCAACTTTCTCGTGGCCGATGTTGATTTGGGCCCAGGGGTCGACTGGGGATGCTAGGCTCCATGCTGCCTCCGCCCTTACAGGCAAGCCGATGGCCTTGCCGGCAGAGCTGAGCTCGATACGTGATGTCCATTTCATTGTCGGCGCTCCGGGCAGGCTCGCCTGGAGCGGCGCGCAGACGGTAACGGACGTATGGTTCTGGAGCGCCGGGTCGCAGCCGCGTGTCGTCTTCCGAGCCCAAGACTATGCCGATGTGATGGGGCTCGGGTCGACGCTGGTTGGCGCCGTCGGCTCCTCGTCTGATTACCTCGTGGATCTGCGCACCGGCGCCACCACCGAGGTGCCGAATCGGGTGCTCGGACCCCTGCTAAACGGCGATGTTCTCGCGCTGACCCGGTCGACCAGCGGGGTGACAGACATGAGCGTACCGATGACGATCAGTGTTCTATCCAGCTCTGCCCTTCCCCAGCTGGCAGGTTGCTAGGCGCAGCCT
>JALYYE010000233.1 GCA_030946735.1 Candidatus Dormiibacterota bacterium | reverse complement strand
CTTCGGAGACGGTGAAGTAGACCAGCAGGTTGAAGAATCCCAGGATCAGGACCAGGAGGACGAAATATTGGGCCGCCCGGCGCAGGAGCGCCCCACGGAACATCATCCCGACAGCCGGTAACCGACCCCGTATACCGTTTGGATCAGCTTTGGAGATCGGCCCTCGTCGATTTTGTCGCGCAGGTACGAGATGTACACGGCCACCCGGTTGGTCGTGCCCTCGAAGTTGTAATCCCAGACCCGCTCAGCGATCTGCGCCTGCGTCAGCACCTGGTTGGGATGGCGCATCAGGAACTCGAGCAGCGCGAATTCGCGGGCGGTCAGATCGATCGGGACGTCGCCCCGGCGCACCTGGTGCGTCTTGAGATCGAGGACGAGGTCCGCCACCTGCAGACGGTTGGCGTGGCCGTTCTTCTGATCCCGGCGCATCAGGGCGCGCAGCCGGGCGAGCAGCTCCTCGAAGGCGAACGGTTTCGGCAGGTAGTCGTCGGCCCCGGCATCGAGGCCAGCCACCCGGTCATGGATCTGCCCACGGGCGGTGAGCATGATCACGGGGGTCTGGATCCTGTTCTGGCGGAGCCAGCGGCAGACCTCAATCCCGTCCTTCTTGGGGATCATGAGATCAAGGATGATCGCGTCGTACCTGGAGGTCTCCGCCAGCGTCTGGGCTCGCTCGCCATCGGCGGCGATGTCCACGGCGTAGCGCTCATCCTCCAGCAACTGCTTTAGCAGGGTGGAGAGTTTACGCTCGTCCTCGACGAGGAGGAGGTTCATGGCTCTTGTTCCAGTGTACTGGCCGCCCAGCCGACTTTGGCTACGGCCAAAAGTAGCAGACGGACGTTAGAAACGTCTTAGAGCGGTCGCGACCGACGAATCGGCTAGCTGGCGACGGCCTGGGCCCCCGGGACCCGCGCGCCGACGAGTTCAGCCGCTGTCATCAGGTGGTTTCCGGATATCCGCGCGCCGCTGTCCACGAAGCGGGTCAGGCTGGCCCGGGCGCGTCGGGCGTTCCACCCCAGGATGTCGCAGTACTCGTCAAACGTGTCGCCGGCGAAGAACCGGTCCGCCTCCTCGCGATAGGCGGGGATCCCGATGTCGGCGACGGCCTGCCAGATGACCCGCGTCAGTAGCGCCTGCACGGCCTCCAATGGAATGTCTGGCTCTGTATTTGGCTTCCGCATCCCTTCCTCCAAACACCGCCGGCTCACGACCCATCGTGAGGCTCCCTTACAGCTCCGCTAATTTAACAAGTGTTAGCGGTAATGTCAATGTCTGACACTCGGATGATGCGAGAGTCCGGCCGCTTTCAAGCGGGCGTCCAGCGGGCTCAGTTTTCGGCCCATCGCCGGCGTGATCAGCGCCACATGGGGGATTCGCTCCAGGTGCTCGGCGATCGGCCAGAGGTCTTTCTCGGTCGTCATCCAGGCCAGACGGTCGAAGCGCCTCAGGTTCACCGGGCGGCCGTGGCCGCGGAGCGTGCGCTCGCCGCGCAGGTTGTAGTAGTGCTCGAAGTAGGACATGGCCAGCTCCCGGAGGGTCCGGTAGACCGGCTCCCTGAATCGCAGGCCGGTGAACTTGCTGGTCCCGATCGCTCCCCAGCAGCGGTCGCGTTTAAAGACGGCCAGGACGTGGTCCTCGTCGTGAACCGCCGTCAGGTCCATGATCAGCGGCGGCTGGCCCTGTACTCGGAGCGCCGCCGCGGCGAGGACGGCCCCCTCGATGCAATTGCCGGTTTCGTCGCGCAGCACTCGCCGGGGCGATCGGAACGTCTCGCCATCAGCCTCGGTGTTGTATTCGAGCCCATCCAGGTATTCCTGGATGCGCATCGGCGTATTCAGCCGGCGCCGCAGGAAACTGCGCTCGGCCGCGGTCAGCTCACCCCGAGCGGCGTCAACCGGCGGCAAGCGGCTCACAGGCGGCTGTGGCAGAATCTGTAGTTCGACGCGGCTGTGGTGAAATCGGTAAACACGCCAGGTTCAGGGCCTGGTGGGCGCAAGCCCTTGAAGGTTCAAGTCCTTTCAGCCGCATTCCCCCCACCCACCCTTCACGCGCGCCTTTCCACACCGGGGCGCGCTTATCCACGCGCGCCGTTCCACACCGGGGCGCGCTTATCAACGCGCGCCGTTCCACACCGGGGCGCGCTTATCGGCCCACCTCGCGGTACCAGTCGCTGACGTACGCATAACGCTCATCTGGCTCGATGGCCGCATCGAGGCGAACACCGTGGATGCGGCGATTGACGGCCATGACGTACTTCGGACTGTAGAGAAAGATCGCGGGGATCTCCTTGGCAAAATCCTCCTGGAACGTTGCATAGGCCTTCGCCCGGGCTGTCAGGTCGAGCGTATTGCGGCCGTCCTCCAGGTCGCCGTCGATGAAAACATTCTTCTTCATGCCGGCGAAGTTAAAGCCGCCGGGGTGGGCCTGAGAGGAATGCCAGAAGGAATAGACGTCGGGATCGGGGCCATTGTCGAACGCGGTGAGCGTCATGTCGAAGGTGCGCGGGTTGAGGTAATCGTGAATCAGTGAGGCCGTCGTCACGGGTCGCACCTCGGCGACGATGCCGACCTGGGACAGCTGGTTCGCCACCTTCTCGGCCACACGTTCGTAGGGCGGCACATCGCTCGACACGGTCAAGCCGAAGCTGAGCGAGGTGGTTCCCTTGGTCCGGATGCCATTGACCACGGTCCAACCGGCGTCGTCGAGCAGCTTGGCCGCGGCCGTCAGATCATGGGCCGGCTGCTGCGCGGCACTGTCATATGCCCATGCGATCGACCGCGGGATCGGTGAGTCGTCGGGGACGGCCTGCCCGCCCAGGACATCCTGGATGATCGCTGCGCGGTCGATTGCCCTGGCGATCGCCTGCCGGACACGGACGTCCTGGAAGTACGGTTCGTCGGTCTTCAGGTTGAGGATCAGCTCCGCATATTGATAGGTCGAGGCGGTCAGCACCGCGACCTGCTTGTTGGCCCGCTCCTGGGCGGCGCCAGAGGGCGTCAGATTGGCGAGACCATCGACCTGGCCCCGGTCCAGCGCATCGAGCGCGGCCGCCTGGGACGTGAAGCTGCGGATGGTGAACGATTCCAGCCAGGGCCGGCGCCAGGCAAACGGATTCCGCTCCAGCTGGATCCGGTCCCCCAGGTGGGTCACCATCCGAAAGGGCCCGGTGCCGACCGGGTTCACGTTGGGCGACGCGGAAGCAAGCTCGGCCATCGTTTTGCCCGCAAGCAGGTGCGCCGGCACGATGTCGAGCAACTCGAGGTTCGCCAGGAATCCCGCGTTATGGCCGGGTAGCGCGAAGCGCACGTGGCCCGCGTCGACCGCGGTGGCGATGATGTCCTTCCAGCTCTGGTTGAGGAGCGCGCCGGGAAACTGCGGGTCCTGAACGGTACGAACCGTGAAAACGACGTCCTCCGCCGTGACCTGTGTACCGTCCGACCATCTGGCATTCGATCGCAGGGTGAAGGCGTAGCTGCGCCCATCGGGGCTGACCTCCCAGCGCGAGGCCAGCCGTCCCTGGACCTGGCCGGTGGGCAGGACGCGCACAAGCGGTTCGAAGAGCAGGGCATCGAGGTCGTTGGGACCGGCTGTAGCCTCGCCGAAGAGAGGGTTCAGCGAGCCAAGCTGACCCACCACACCCTCGACGTAAGTGCCTCCGGACCGGGGCGCCTCCGGCGACAGGATGACGCCGCGGAACACGAGCACGAGGACTGTCAGCAGGACGATCAGCGGCACGCCCACCCCTAGGGCGAGCAGTCCGCGGCGGATCAACCGACTCGGATGTAGACGACAGAGACCACCACGAAAAGGACGACCAGTCCGATCGTGGCGTAGAACAGGTTCTTTTCCAGTCCGCGCTTCGTGCGGTAGCCACCGCCCGAATCTCCGCCGCCACCGATGGTGCCACCGAGCCCGCTCGCCTTGGGCGTCTGGAGCAGGACGCCGAGCATCACAAGGAGGGCCAGGACGAGTTCGACGATGCCGAGAAAGGCTTTCATTGAGGCCGAAGCCGCTGAATTATAACGCCAATTCCCCGCGAGCTCGGACCAGTGTGCTGGCATTGACACATACACAGATCTGTAGTAGCATGCCAGGGTGTACGGCCCGTCCCGCTGCCTCCGGTTGCCCCTCCTCCTCCTGGCGCTGCTGGCCGCCTCCTGTGCGCCGGGCCGTACCGCACCCCTCACGGGCGCTGCCCTTGCCCTCCCGGCGGTTGTGTCGGGGCCGATTGTCATCGGCGCCGACGAGTTCGTTCCCCTCCCGGACGGCCCAACCGCCTTTGCCGCGATCGCCGGGGAGCTGGCCCATGCGCGCCGCTCCATCGACCTCGAGCTGTACGAGTTCCAGCGCCCGGATCTCGCCGCGATGCTGCTCGACGCCCACGACCGCGGCGTGACAATCACGGCCATCAAGGATCCCTCGGAGCGTAGCAGCCGAAGCATTTGGACCCAGCTGGCGCAAGGCGGCGTCAAGGTCGTAGCCTTTCCCTTGGAACGCCTGACGATCGACCATGTGAAGCTGCTGATCGTCGACGGAATGCGGGCCATCGTCGGGGGCATCAACTGGGGCACCCACTCAGTGAAGAACCACGACTTCGACATGCTGGCGACCGGCCCCGTCGTGGACAACCTCGAACGCGCCTTCAAGCAGGACATGGCGCTGGCGGGCGAGCCGGCCGTCATTCCGTCGCCCGCCGCCGACCGAGTCGTCCAGGTGTTGACGACCCATCCGGGCGAGGGCATCCGGGCGGCCGCGCTCGCGGGCATCGCCGCCGCCCACCAGTCAATCGACATCGAGATGTTCGTCCTCAGCGACCGTCTCGTCCTGGAGTCGCTGGTGTCGGCGGCGCGTCGCGCGATCCACCTGCGCGTGCTGCTCGACCCGACCCAGCCGCAGAACAGCGCGGCCTTCGGGCTGTTGCAGCCTGCCGGTGCGCAGGTCCGCTTCTACCGGCAGTCCGGGAATGAGCTCCTGCACGCGAAGCTGGGCATTTTCGATGCCGGGGTAGTGCTGTTCGGCAGCTGCAACTGGTCGCGCTCCGGGTTCACCCGCAACCACGAGCTCGATCTCTTGGTCGCCGATGCGAGCGTGGCCCGGGTCTTCCTCAGCCGGATGGACCGGGACTGGGCGGCGTCGGCTCCCTGAGGTCGTCACCGGACATTTCTCGCGGGACGTGGAGGCCAATCAGGGGCAAGAGCGTGGGCGCGATGTCGCCTAGCTTGCCGCCCTCCCGAAGCCCCCTGACCTCATCGGCGCCCGCCACGATCAACGGCACGGGACTCGTTGTATGGGCGGTCAGCGGTCCGCCCGTCGTTCGATCAACCTTCAGCTCGGCGTTTCCATGGTCCGCCGTGATCGCCAGGATGCCGCCTTGACCGAGCACGGGTTCCACGATCCGCGCGAGCATGGCATCGACGACCTCGACCGCCCGCACAGTCGCCGGAAAGACCCCGGTGTGGCCAACCATGTCCGGGTTGGCGAAGTTGACGACCAGGAACCGGTCATCGCCGCGGCCGAGCCGGTCCAGAAGCACCTCGGTGACCGGCCGAGCGCTCATCTCCGGCTGGAGGTCGTAGGTCGCCACCCTCGGCGACGGCACCAGGAGGCGGTCTTCGCCCGGGAACGGCGCCTCGCGCCCGCCATTCAGGAAGTAGGTCACATGCGCGTACTTCTCTGTTTCGGCGGTATGGAACTGCCGCCAGCCGGCATCTGACACGACCTCGGCCAGGACCTGGTCGAGCGGCTTGTCGGGGAAGGCTACTTCCGCGGGGAGATTCTTCTCGTACTCGGTGAAGGTCACGAAGTGCACGAGCCGGGGCCGATGCTTCCGCTCGAAGTGGTCCCACTGGTCATCGACGAGCGCGTGGCTTAGCTGGCGTGCGCGGTCCGGACGAAAATTGAAACAAACCACGCTGTCGCCGTCCGCAATCGGCGGTGGGCCGTCTGTGCCCGGCGGCACGATGCGCGTCGGCACGATGAACTCGTCGGTGATGCCGTTCTGGTATCCGTGCTTGATCAGTGCCAACGGGTCCGCCGCCGTCGGGCCCAACGCGTCCACCACCGTGCGGTAGGCGCGCTCGGTCCGGTCCCATCGCTGATCGCGGTCCATCGCGTAGTAGCGGCCGCTGACCGAGGCGATCGTGCCGGTGCCGATGGCGCGAAGGCGCTCCGCCAGTTCCGCGAGAAAGCCCACGGCGCTGGAAGGGGGCTCGTCGCGTCCATCGGTAAAGGCGTGAACGAACACGCGAGGCAGCTTCATGGCATGCGCCATCTCGAGCAGCGCGTAGAGATGGTGGCTGGAGCTATGTACGCCGCCCGGAGAGACGAGGCCCATGAGGTGCAGAGCCGCCCCCGACGCGGCTGAGCGCATCGCGCCGGTCAGCACCGGGTTGCTCGCGAAGCTCCCGTCTCGTATCGCCAGGTTGATGCGGGTGAGGTCCTGGTAGACGATGCGGCCGGCGCCGATGTTCAGGTGCCCGACCTCGGAGTTGCCCTGCTGGCGGTCCGGTAACCCGACGGGTTCGCCCGCCGCGGCGAGCACCGTATGCGGCCATCGTTGCCAGAGCGCATCCCAGGTCGGCTTTTTCGCCGCGGCAATCGCATTCCCGAACGGGTCCGTACGGTATCCCCAGCCATCGATGATCACCAGCACCAGGGGCCGTCCCGAAGCTCCGCTCACGCCGACGGCACGACCTCAGCCGCGGCACGAACGATTTCGGTGAAGTCGGCCTCCTTCAGGCTGGCGCCGCCGACCAGCGCTCCGTCGATTTCGGGCTGTTCCATCAGGGTCCGGGCATTGGCCGGCGTCACGCTGCCTCCATAGAGGATCCGGATCTCGGTCGCGAGCGGGCCGAACTTCCCCACGAGCAGGCCGCGGATCAAGCCCATGGTCTCGTTGGCGTATTCGGGCGTCGCCGCCTTCCCCGTGCCGATCGCCCACACCGGCTCGTACGCGATCGTCAGGTCGGCGGCACGCCTCATCTCGGTGCCGTAGACGGCGGCGCTCAGCTGGCGGGTGATGACCTCGACGGTGCGCCCCAGTTCGTGCTCCTCGAGCGTCTCACCGACGGCAAGGATGACTTTCAGGTTGTTGCGGAAGGCCGCCTGCAGCTTTCGGTTGAGCTGCTCGTCGGTTTCATTGAAGAGCTGGCGGCGCTCGGAATGTCCGATCAGCAGGTAGTGGCACCAGCCCGCCAGCATCTTCGGCGAGATCTCGCCCGTAAAGGGGCCCTGGTCCTCCCACGACGCATTCTGCGCGCCAACCTCGATCGGGCGGCCGCGGAGCACGTTCGCGATCTCCCAGAGCATCAGCGACGGCGGCAGGACCACAACGTCCTCGCGGCCGGCGAACGGCTCGAGCGCGTGCCGGAGACGTAGCGCGTATTCCAACCCTTCCGGCACGGTAAAGTGCATCTTCCAGTTGCCGGCGATAAGTGGCCTACGCATGATCCTTGTCGCGTAGCACCGCGATCCCGGGCAGGAGCTTGCCTTCGAGGAACTCGAGGGTGGCGCCGCCCCCGGTCGAGACGAACGACATCCGCTCCGCCAGATGCTGTTTCTGCAGCGCGGCCACCAGGTCGCCCCCGCCGATGATGGTCCGCGCGTCGCTGCCGGCCAGGCCCTGTGCCAGCGCATCGGTGCCGTGGTCGAAGGGCGGGACCTCATAGACCCCCAGGGGACCATTCCAGACGACCGCCGCCGCCCCGTCGCAGGTCTGGAGGAATCGCTCGATCGTCATCGGACCAACGTCGAGAACCTTCATGTCGGCGGGGACCGCGTCGACGGACACTGTTTTCACGGCAACGCCGGGGCTGGCCTGCGGAGCAACAACCGCGTCCAGCGGCAGCACGAGCGTTGCGCTCGACGCCAGTAGCGAGCGGGCCACGTCCAGCTGGTCCTCCTCCACCAGTGAGAGCCCCATTTCGAGCCCTCGGGCTTTCAAGAAGGTGCACGCCATGGCGCCGCCAATGCAGAGACGATCGACTCGTCGCAGCAGGCTGCGCAGGACCCCGATCTTCGTCGAGATCTTCGAGCCACCGATGATGGCGACCAGCGGATGGGGCGGGTCATTCATGATTCGACCCAGCGTCGTGATCTCGCGCTCCATCAGGAGCCCGGCCACCGCCGGCAGGAACTGCGCGACCCCGACCGTCGAGGCATGAGCCCGGTGCGCGGTGCCAAAGGCGTCGTTCACGTACAGCTCGGCAAGTTTCGCCAGTTGCCTGGCGAAGTCCGGGTCGTTTTTCGTCTCGCCGGGATGGAAGCGGACGTTCTCCAGCATCACGATCTCACCGTCGCGCATCGCCTGGACAGCGGCTTCGACCCTGGGGCCAACGCAGTTGTCGAGATGGCGCACGGGGAGCCCTATCAGCTCGCCCAGCCGCTGGGCCAGGGGTCCGGTCCGAGACTCCTCATCGACCTCCCCGTCCGGGCGGCCCAGGTGAGTGGCCACGATCACGCGAGCATGGCGTTCGGCCAGGTTCTTGATGGTCGGGATCGCCTCGCGGATCCGGGTGTCGTCAACGATCCGGCCGTCCTCGATCGGGACGTTGAAATCAACGCGAACCAGCACACGTTTGCCGCCGACGTCGACGTCGCGAATCGTGGCCTTTTGGAGTGCGCCGCCCCGGCTGGCGTCGGTAGTCAGTTCAGCCGGTCACCCATGAACACGGTGAGGTCGACCACCCGGCAGGAGTATCCCCACTCGTTGTCGTACCAGGAAAAGACCTTCCCGTGACGGTCACCGATCACCATGGTGAGGGGCGCATCGACGATCGACGAGTTCGAGTTGCCCTTGAAGTCGCTGGACACCAGCTCCTCTTCGTTGACAGCGAGGATTCCCTTGAGATCGCTGGCGGCCGCCTCGCGCAGCGCCTCGTTGATGGTGTCGACGGAAACCGGGTCCCGCGTCATGACGGTCAGGTCGACGAGCGAGACATTCGGCGTGGGAACGCGCAACGAGATGCCGTGAAACTTTCCCTTCAGCTCCGGCATGACCAGCGCCATTGCCTTGGCCGCGCCGGTGGTCGTGGGGATGACGGAGAGGGCCGCGGCACGCGCCCGCCGCAGGTCGTTATGGGGCGCGTCGAGCAACCGCTGGTCACCCGTATAGGAATGCACGGTCGTCATCAGGCCGGCTTCGATTCCGAAGCTGTCGTGGAGGACCTTGGCTACCGGGGCCAGGCAGTTCGTCGTGCATGAGGCATTGCTCACCACGTGGTGCTGGCGGGGATCGTACCGCTCGCCGTTGACGCCGAGCACGATGGTGATGTCCTCGTTCTTCGCCGGCGCCGAGATGATCACCTTCCGGGCGCCTCCCTTCTCCATGTGGACTTTCGCTTTGTTGGCGTCGGTGAAGAATCCCGTTGATTCGATGACGATGTCGATTCCCAGGTCTTTCCAGGGCAGGTTGCCGGGATCCTTCTCGGCAAAAACCTTGATGCTGGCGCCATCGACCTTGAGCGAATCTCCATCCGCGCTGACGTCACCCGCGTAGTTGCCAAGGATCGAGTCGTATTTGAGGAGGTGCGCGAGCGTTGGCGGATCTGTGATGTCGTTGACCGCCACGATCTGCAAGTCATGGCGGCCGCGGGCAGCGCGGAAAACATTGCGCCCGATGCGACCGAATCCATTGATGCCAACCTTTACCGGCATGTCGTCCTCCTCCTTGTCAATCTATTAGACCATTTCGATTCGTCTGATCCATCAGCCGCCGGAGCCGATTCGCGACCGCGGACTTGCTGACTAGCGACAGGTCGGCTAGCTCTTTCAGTCCCGCCTGGGGGTGTGCGAGTCGGAGCTCGGCGATCTCGCGCAGAGCCGGTGGGAGCGATTGCAGTCGGTTGTCGCGTGCTTTGAGCCGGCGGATCGCCTCGCGCTGCTGGAGCGCGGCGCGCAGCCGCTTGTCCATGTTCGCGGTCTCACTGTTGGCGCGCCGGTTGGCCTGGCTGCGCATGTCGCGCAGGATGCGGTCGTTCTCGAAGCGCATCACGGCGCGGTTCGCCCCCATCAACCCGAGTAGCCGCGAGATCGGCTCCGCCCCTTTCAAGTAGTAGACGGTCCGGCCGCGGCGCGCGCTGCGTTTCAGGGGAATCCCTGCCCGGGCGGCACCGCTGGTCACCATCGTGGTGGCGCCCATGGGCACCGCCATCTCCAGGTGGTACGCGTCGGCCGGATTGCCCAGCACGCCGCGCGCCAGGAAGGCTCCCCGGAGGATCGCCCGGGCGCAACAGCCATCGGCCGAACCCCGACCTGACGGCAGCGTGATCCGGAGCCGGTAGCTGGGCCGCTTTTCCGTAGCGCCCTTGCGAACGGTCTCCACCCGGCCACCGGCCATTCTGGCCAGGTGGACCACTTTCCGGGCAACCGCGTTGCGCGGGATTCGCAGCGAGAGCGGCGCGCCGTCACCGGCTCCAACCAGCGCCTCGACCATGGCCGTCAACTCCGCTTCCTGGCAGCAGGGTTTTGCAGGCTGGACGTTGGCGAGCTCGGCCTTTACCTCGTCGGTGAAGGATGCCTTGACCGTCACTGCCACACATTAAACTTGGTCGGTGCTTATCAAGATTGGGATCGACCCGGTCCTCGTGACCATCGGCGGGCTCAAGATCCACTGGTACGGGATCATGATCGCGATTGGCCTCTATGCCGGGATCCAGGTCGCGCTGCGCGACTCAGCGCGCCGGGGAATCGATAAGGACCAGATCATGAACGTGGCCTTGCTGGCGGCCGTGCTCGGCATCGCCGGCGGCCGTTTCTATTACGTGGTCCAGAACAACCCGTCCTTCTATCTGCACCATCCGGCCGAGATCATCGCGGTCTGGCAAGGCGGCATGGCGTTCTTCGGCGCGATGTTCGGCGGCGCGCTGGCGGTCGCCATCTCGTCCTGGCGTTGGAAGATCCCATTCTGGAGCCTGCTCGACGTCGGCGCGCTCGGCATGACGATCGGCCAGGCGATCGGCCGGATAGGCAACATCATCAACGGGGACATCGTCGGCTACAAGACCAACGGCTGGGGTTTCGAGTACACGAACCCCAATACCTTCGGGCAGCTCAACGTCCCGGTTCAGCCGGCGAGCCTCTACGAGCTGCTGATCAGCCTCTCGCTCTTCTTGCTGCTGTGGACCCTCCGCAAGCGGATTCATCCGGAGGGGATGCTGGCGATGCTCTATATCGTCCTGTACTCCGTCAGCCAGTTCTTCATCTTCTTTGTCCGCGACAACATCGTGATCCTGGGTGGCCTGAAGCAGGCGCAGGTGACGTCACTGGTCGTCATCGCATTGACCCTCCCGGTCATCGCCTATCTCCTGCGCAAGGAACGCCTCGCGCGCCCACCCGAGACCCGCCTGGCAGAGGCCCAGTCGACTGCGGGAGAAGCCGCGAGCTAGGCTACGCGGCGCGCTTGCGGCGTTCGCCGCGTTTCAGCAGCAGCTCGAGGAACCGCTCGGGTTGGAACTCGGCCTTTTCCACGATCGACTCCACCTTGCCGTCCAGGCGCTGCCGGTCTTCGGGGGTCAGCACCTTGGCGGTGTGGACGAGGATGGGAACCCGGCCGATGTCCTTGTCACGGCGCAGCGCCGCGATCACCTCGAAGCCGTCAACCCCCGGCATAACGAGATCGAGAATCACGAGGTCCGGCTTGTTGCGCAGAGCCTGCTCGATACCGGTTCGGGCGTTGTCGACGGCATTGACCCGGACGTTGAAGGGCTTAAGGACGGCCTTGACCAGGCTGATCGCCTGCAGATCGTCGTCGATGAGGAGGACGTTGGCCGGCATCTTCTTCGCCCGCTTGCTATCGGCCATGAGATCGAAACGCACCATCAACTGGACCAGCTGCTGCCGGTCGACCGGCTTGACCAGGACCTCGCAGTCCGGCAGCGCGACGGGCGGGGCGTCGGCGGTGCCCATCACCACCAGCGGGATGTCTCGGGTGCGCGGATCTTTGCGCAACTCCTTGATCAGGGCCGGAGCGCCGCTGACCGGAAGGTTGGCGTCGATCAGCATCGCCAGCGGTTGCAGCTGGGACGCTTTCTCCAGGGCGCGTGGACCGTTGTCGACGTAGACGACGTCGTAGCCGGCGCGCTTGAGGAATGGCTCGATCCGTTGCCGCGAGACCATGTCGTTGTCGGCCACCAGGATGTCCGGCTGCCGCCCCTCCCGTTGGACCGCCGTCGGGGCGTCGGGACTGGCGTGGCCGCCGGTCAGCGATCGGACGGCCTCACCGAGGGTGACCGCGCTGTCGTGCAGGTACTTGAGGTACTCGCGGTGCTCCTCGACGGTCAGCGTGTGCGTGCGCTCGTCGAGCAGCACACTTGAGAACCCGATCAATGCGTTGAGCCGCGAGTTGATGAGATGGCTTTGCTCGGGGCTCAAACCCGCGCTTGGGCTGGTCTCCTTGCCGGGCTCACCCCCAGGCGGCCCCTGCGCCCTGGCCTCATCCAGGGCTTTCCGCACCTGTTGCATCTCTTCGTTCTGAGCCTGAATCTCGGCGGTGAGGGCCTGCCGGCGCGACACCCAGTCAGAGGCCAGCTTGTTGGCCTGTTCGGTGAGCTCCGCGTGGCGCCCCTGCAGGGCCAGATGCTGCTCGCGCTCGCTGTTCAGTTCGAGCTCTTGCGCTGCCGAACGGTCTTTGAGCTGGTTGATCTCGCTAAGCATTCGCTCGCGGTCCAGGCCCCACTGGATCTGGTCCGACTGCAGCGCATCTCGGTCGCGGGTGACCATCTCGAGCTGATCACGCAGGCGCGCGAGATCCGCCGCGCCGGTAGCCAGTTGGGCCCGTAATCCGGTCGCCTCGCGCTCGCCCGCTTCAACGGCCTGCCGGGCCCGATCGCGGTCGGCCCCCGCGGCGTCGCGATCGGCGATGGCCTCGTCGCGCTCCTGGCGCGTCGCATCCAGCTCCCGCTCGAGCTGGGCCACGCGCTTCCGCTCCTCGGCAATTGTTTCATCGAGGGTGCGAAGGGTGGCACGGAGGCGATCCTCCTGGTCCTGGATGGCTTGGCGTTCGGCGGACCATTCCCGGGCGGCATCCTCGTGGCGGGCGAGCTCGGACCCGAGCGCCTCGGTCATCGATTCGAGGCGCGCGAGGAACTGCCGCCCCTGCGTAACGGCGTCGGCCAGCGAGCTGGACAGGTCGGCCGAGCCCGGCACGCCCCTATAACGCTTTCGTCTGGCCTTTCCCTCCCCCTCCGAGGACGGGTGGGGTGGGCCTGCGGCTAGGAGGAGATGACCTCGGTCCGAACCAGCGGAGCCAGTCCTGGCGCCTGTCCGGGCGCGTCCGGGGAGCGGGGCTGGTCGGCCGACCCTTCGTGGGCGAGGATCTCGGTGCAGAGCGCCACGCAGAGGTGGCAGATGTAGACGTCGGACGGGCCGGCGACGAGCCGGACGTCGCCTTGCTTCCTGCCGCAAAACGAGCACCGGCGCTCCGGGCGGTCCATGTTCCCGATTATCTCAGAGCATTTCCTTGATGGCGACCGCGACCGGCCGGCTGATCCCCTTGACCGCCATCAGCGCCTCGAGGCTGGCGCTACGAATGTTGTCGATGCTGCCGAAGTGACGGACGAGCGCCCGCCGGCGGACCGGGCCCAGCCCGCTGATGCCGTCGAGGGCCGAGGCGAAGGCGTCCTTCTTGCGGACGACCCGGTGGAAGGTAATCGCAAATCGATGCGCCTCATCCCGGACGCGCTGGACCAGGAAGAGAGCCTCGGAGTCCAGTGGCAACCGGATGGGCTCGCTGTCGCCCGGCCGGAAGAGCTCCTCCTGCTCCTTGGCCAGGCCGAAGGTCGCGATGGAGGCCAGCCCCATGGCCTCCATCACCTCCCGGGCCGCCGACAGCTGGCCTTTGCCGCCATCGATCAGCACCAGGTCCGGCAGCCGGCTGAAGCTCGGCTCCTCAGGGGTGCCTTCTTCGGAGCGGGCGTGCCGGCTGAAGCGGCGCCGCAGCACCTCCTGCAACATGGCAAAATCGTTGGCTCCCTGGACCGTCTTGATGCGGAAGTGCCGGTAGTGCGGCGGCTTGGGCCGGCCCTCTTCGAAGACGACCATCGAACCGACCGGGTACTTGCCCTGAATGTTCGAGATGTCATAGCACTCGATCCGCACCGGCAGCGCCGGCAACATGAGCCGCGCCTGGAGATCGTTCAGCAGCGAGGCCGTGCGCTCGGCGTCGTAATCGAGCCTGATCCTCATCTGCCGCATGGTTTCGGCGGCGTTGGCGGCTGCCTGCTCGAGCAGCTCGCGCTGCTTGCCTCGTTGCGGCACCCGAAGTGTCACATTGCTTCCGCGTCGGTCGGACAGCCATTGCTCGATCAGCTCGCGGTCGGGCAGCGCTTCCGAAACGAAGACTTCCTTGGGGATGTGCGTGGCGTTCGCGTAGTACTGGCTAATGAATGCATTAATTACATCGGCGTTCGACTGGTCCTTGTCGAGGCCGACCAGGTCGAAGTTCTCCGAGCCCGAAAGCCGGCCCTCGCGCACGGCGAAGACGCGCACCGATCCCTGGCCCTCGGCGCGCGCCAGGCCGAAGAGGTCCTGGTCATAGCGGCCCATGGCGAGGACTTTTTGCCGCTCAGCCATGCGTTCCATCGCATCCAGCCGGTCGCGGTAGCGCGCCGCAGCCTCGTACTCCAGCTTGTCGGCCGCTTCCTGCATCTGGTGCTTGAGGCGCTTCGCCACAACATCGGAGCGGCCGTCAAGGAAGCTCGCGACCTGGTTTAGCTGGTCGTGGTAATCGTCACGGCTGATGAACCCCGCGCAGGGCGCGGAGCACAGGTTCAAGTGAAAGTAAAAACAGGGACGGCCGAGCGCGAACTCGGAGTCCTTGCAACTGCGATAGGGAATGACGCGCCGAACGGTCTTCAGCGTGGTCCGCAGTGCGATCGCATGCGTGTACGGTCCCCAGTAGCGGGCACCATCGCTGCCCGGGTGGCGCACCAACGTGATCCGTGGGAAATCCTCGTTGAGCGGCAGCTTGATGTAGAGATAGTTCTTGTCGTCGCGCAGCCTGATGTTGAAGCGGGGACGGTGCCGCTTGATCATCGTCTGTTCGAGGACCAGGGCTTCCTTCTCGTTGGCCGTGGTGATTACTTCAAATTCGTAGACCCGCGCCACCATGGCGGCGATGTGCTCGGGTAGCACGCTCGAGGCCTGGAAGTAGTTCGGCACCCGGTTGCGCAGGCTCAACGCCTTGCCCACGTAGATGACACGCGCCTGGACATCGCGCATCAGGTAAACACCCGGGGTCTCGGGCAGCGCCTTGAGCCGTTCGCGGAGATAGTCGGGCCGCTCCGTCAGTGGAGCCGCCTTCTTGGTCGCGGTGGCCACGTTCTTAGGCTATCGCGAGCTCCGGGTCGAGCACACGCTTGAGGTACTGGCCCGTATACGATCGCGGATTGCGCACGATCTCCTCCGGCGTCCCGGCCGCGACCACCCGGCCCCCCTTGTCGCCGCCCTCCGGGCCCAGGTCGATGATGTGATCGGCCGTTTTCAGGACGTCGAGGTTGTGCTCGATGACGACCACGGTGTTGCCGGCATCGACGAGGCGATGCAGGACATTTAGGAGGCGCTCGATGTCGGCGAAATGCAGCCCGGTGGTGGGTTCGTCCAGGATGTAAAACGTCTTCCCGGTATCACGCCGGCTCAGCTCTTCCGTCAGCTTGACCCGTTGTGCCTCGCCGCCGGACAGCTGCGTCGCTGGCTGGCCCAGGCGAATATAGCCGAGGCCGACCTCGCAGAGGGTCTGTAGTTTGCGCCGGATGCGCGGGATGCGGTCGAAGAACTCGGTGGCTTCTTCCACGCTCATGTCCAGCACGTCGGCGATCGTCTTGCCACGATAGTTGACCTCGAGCGCCTCCTTGTTGTAGCGCTTGCCTTTGCAGACCTCGCAGGGGACGTAGACGTCCGGCAGGAAGTGCATCTCGATCTTGATGATGCCGTCGCCCTCACAGTTCTCGCAGCGGCCGCCTTTGACGTTGAAGCTGAAGCGGCCGGGTTTGTAGCCGCGGACGCGGGCTTCCGGCATCTCGGAAAACAGCTCCCGGATATACGTGAAGACACCGGTGTAGGTCGCGGGGTTGGACCGTGGCGTACGACCGATGGGCGACTGGTCGACATTGATGACCTTGTCGATGAAGTTCAACCCGGAGACCTCGCGCGCGGCTCCGGCGCGGTCCTTCGCGCGGTAGAAGTGCTGCGCCATCCGGCGGTACAGGATGTCGCTCACCAGCGTGCTCTTGCCGGATCCGCTGACGCCGGAAACGCAGATCAATTTGCCCAAGGGGAAATAGACGTCGACGTTCTTCAGGTTGTTCTCCGTCGCGCCACGAACGACGATCATCTGTCCATTGCCCTTGCGGCGTCGAGTCGGCAGCGGAATCGCTCGCTCGCCACGCAGGAACGCCCCCGTGATCGACTCCGGCGATTTCAGGATGTCGTCGAAGCTGCCGGTGGCGACGATTCTCCCGCCGTGCTCACCGGCGCCGGGTCCGATGTCGACGATGAAGTCGGCTGTTCGCATCGTTTCCTCGTCGTGCTCGATGACCACGACCGTGTTACCTATGTCGCGGAGCGCCAGGAGGGTGTTGATCAGCTTGCGGTTGTCGCGTTGGTGCAACCCGATCGATGGCTCATCGAGAATGTACAAAACGCCCATGAGTTTCGATCCGATCTGCGTGGCGAGCCGGATCCGCTGCGCCTCTCCTCCCGACAACGAGTCGGCTGCACGCGCCAGGCTCAAGTAGTCGAGACCGACGTCCACCAGGAACTGAAGCCGCTCGCGGATCTCCTTCAAAATGGCGCGGGCAATCAGCGTTTCACGTTCCGACAGCTGTAGCTTTGCAAACCAGTCCTGCGCCGCCGTGATCGACAGGTCGCAGACGTCGATGATCGACCGATCGGCCACGGTCACGGATAGATACTCCGGCTTGAGTCGCTTGCCCTTGCACACGGGGCACGGCCGCGGCGTCATCAGCCGCTCGATTTCGGCGCGAATGAACTCGGACTCGGTCTCTCGATGTCGCCGCTCGAGATTGGGGATGATGCCCTCGTACGACGTTTCGTACCAGCGGCGCTGGCCCTCGCTGTTGAAGTACTTGACCCGCAGCGGATCGCCGTTGTTGCCATAGAGAACGATCTGCCGCTCTTTGATGGTCAGCTTTCCAAAGGCCTTGTCCATTGGGATCTTGTACCGGCGGGCGACGGCCTCGACCAGATCGTTATAGAAATACGACGACCGGCCGAGAGTACGGATCGCGCCATCGGAGAGCGGCCGGTTCTTGTCCGGGATGACGAGATCCGGGTCGATCTCAAGTTTGCTGCCCAGCCCGGTGCACGCCGGGCAGGCGCCATGGGGATTGTTGAACGAAAAGTTGCGCGGGGCGAGCTCTTCCATGGAAAAGCCATCGTAGGGACAGGCGAAATTCTGGCTGAAAAGCAGCTCCTCGCCTTTGGCATCGACCCGCACCACCAGCACCAGTCCGTCCGCCATCTTCGCCGCGGTCTCGACCGACTCGCGCAGACGGCTGATGCCTTCGCGATCGATGACGAGCCGATCGACCACGATCTCGATGTTGTGTTTCTTGTTCTTGTCGAGCGAGATGCGCTCGGTCAGCTCGTACAGATTGCCGTCGACGCGCGCCCGGACGAACCCGGCCTTCTTCGCCTCGGAGACAACGTCGTGATGTTCACCCTTGCGGTCGCGAACCACCGGGGCAAGGATCATGACGCGGCTTCCCTGCGGCAGCTCCATGACCTTGTCGGCAATTTGCTCCGTCGTCTGCCGCGTGATCTCGTGTCCGCTGATCGGACAGTGGGGGTGGCCGATGCGTGCCCACATGAGGCGCATGTAGTCATAAATCTCCGTGACGGTGCCTACGGTCGACCGCGGGTTGTGGCTGGTCCCCTTCTGGTCGATCGAGATGGCCGGTGACAGGCCATCGATCTGGTCGACGTCCGGCTTGTCCATCTGGCCGAGGAACTGGCGAGCGTACGACGACAGCGACTCCACGTAACGCCGCTGCCCTTCCGCGTAGATCGTGTCGAAGGCGAGCGATGACTTCCCGGAACCCGACAGCCCGGTGAAGACGACGAGCTTGTCCCGCGGGATCGTCAGGTCGATGTCTTTCAAGTTGTGCTCGCGTGCACCCTTGATCACAATCTCAGTGTGCTGCCGGGACTTATTGCCTGGGGCGGCTTTCTTGTCAGCCATGGACGCGAGCCCTCATGCGACTGGTCTTCGGCTTCCGCCAGGTCCCCGACTCAGCCGCGGCCGCCGGCGGCAGAGCGTCTCGGTACTCCATCGCGTCGCGACGCAGGGCAACGAGCCGGTCGCGGAGCCCGGCCGCCCGCTCGAACTGCAGGTCGCGGGCCGCTTTCTTCATCTGGCGCTCGAGATCTTTGATCAGGCGCTCGATCTCGTCCGGCGGCAGCCCAGAGGCCAGCGTGGCGATCGTTTCTTCGATGGCCTTCTCTTGCTGCTTCTCCAGGTTGTAGACGGCCTTCACGATGCTGGCCGGGGTGATGCCGTGCTCCTCGTTGTAGGCGATCTGGATCTTGCGACGGCGGTCCGTCTCGTCGATCGCCCGCTGCATCGAGCCGCTAACGGAGTCGGCGTACATGATGACGTGCCCCTCCACGTTGCGGGCGGCCCGTCCCGTGGTCTGGATCAGCGAGCGCGCGTCGCGCATGTAGCTCTCCTTGTCGGCGTCCAGGATGGCGATGAGCGCGACCTCGGGAAGGTCCAGACCTTCGCGGAGCAGGTTGATGCCCACCAGCACGTCGAAGACGCCGAGGCGCAGGTCGCGCAGGATCTCGACGCGCTCCAGCGTATCGATGTCCGAGTGCAGGTAGTTCACCTTGATGCCCATCTCGCGCAGGTAGTCGGTCATGTCTTCCGCCATCTTTTTTGTCAGCACGGTGATTAACGTCCGTTGCTTCTTGTCCACCCGCTTGTGGATCTCCCCGATCAGGTCGTCGATCTGGCCCTTGGTCGGGCGGACTTCGACGGTCGGGTCGACCAAGCCGGTCGGGCGGATGATGACCTCGATCGTCTGCTGCGAACGCTGTTCCTCGTACGGCCCCGGGGTGGCCGTGACGTAGACCACTTGTTTTACCTTGCGCTCCCACTCAGCAAACGTCAGCGGCCTGTTGTCGAGCGCCGAGGGCAGCCGGAAGCCGTAGTCGACCAGTGGGATCTTCCGCGAGCGGTCGCCGCCGTACATGCCGCCGATTTGAGGCACCCCGACGTGCGACTCGTCGACGACAACGAGTGTGTCTTCCGGGAGGAAGTCCATCAGCGTATACGGCTCCTGGCCGGGCCGGCGGCCGGTGAGATGCCGGGAGTAGTTCTCGATCCCGGCGCAGCTGCCGGTCTCGCGCATCATCTCCATGTCGAACATCGTCCGCTGACGGAGACGCTGCGCTTCCAGCAGCTTCCCCTGGCTCTCGAACCAGGCCACGCGCTCTTCGAGCTCTTCACTGATGCCGTCGAGCGCCCCGAGAAGCTTCTGCCGAGGCGTCACGTAGTGGGTCGCCGGGAAGACCTGGAAGGACTCGACGTCGCCGATCATCTCGCCCGTTAGCGGATCGATTTGGACGATCCGTTCGACCTCGTCGCCGTTGAACTGGACCCGAGTTGCAATTTGATCGTAAGAAGGCTGCACGTCGACGGTATCGCCGCGCACGCGGAAGCGCGACCGGCCAAAATCGACGTCGTTGCGCTGGTACTGCAGGTTGGTCAGCTTGCGTAGAAAAATATCGCGGCGGAAGCCTTCGCCGGCATGGATCTCGACAGACTCGCCAAGGTAGTCCTCGGGCGATCCGACGCCGTAGATGCACGACACGCTGGCGACGACGATGACGTCGCGACGGGTCAGCAGCGCCCGGGTCGCGGATTGCCGCAGCCGGTCGATCTCGTCGTTGCGAGACGAATCTTTCTCGATGTAGGTATCGCTCCGCGGGATGTAGGCTTCCGGCTGGTAGTAGTCGTAGTAGCTGACGAAGTATTCGACGGCGTTCTGCGGAAAGAACGAACGAAACTCACTGCACAGTTGGGCGGCCAGCGTCTTGTTCGGCGACATGACGAGCGTCGGCCGCTGGATCTCCTGGATCATCTGGGCGACGACCATCGTCTTGCCAGAGCCGGTTACACCCATCAGGACCTGGTGTTTTTGGCCCTTATCGACCCCTTCGGCCAGCTTTTTGATCGCCTCCGGCTGGCCGCCGGCAGGCGCAAAGCCAGCCGTAAACGCGAAGTTAGGCATGCCTCAATTGTAGGTAGTTGAGTTCAGTCCTAAAACCACCTCACGAGTCCCTGCAACTCACAATCTGTCACCCTCCACCTAGCTCGGATGGACCCGAAGAGATATCCGGGGTACGGGTGCGGTGACGAGGCTGGCCCGCTTGCAGGCTCCCGAGATTCCTTATCTACAGAGCCGGCCGGAGGGCCCTCACGCTCGTTCGCTCCGGTGGTCTTTACTGATGCCACGGGCCGCGTGGTCATCTTGGTGCAGGTGCTCTAGTTCCTCGGACTGGAGACCGACTAGGCTGAACGACTTCATTCTGTGCCCATGCACAAGATGAGACCGTAGGGCGCTAGCGTCGGTCTGTTTGCTCACGGCCTAAGTCGAAGCCGCCTAGCGCGATGACCCGTGTGTCGGACATCCGCATGGGCGTGATGTTCCCGTGGTAGCAGGCTTAAATGAGGACCCAAAACGGAGTTAAGCGGCCCGCTCATAGGTAACGTAGAAAGCTGGCAGGCGCCGACGGTAGCGACTGCCACGGGGTCCTAGCAGGAATTCCTGTGAGCCCCGCTCGGGACTGCTTTGGTCCACAATTTTGTATCCGATCGGGGTCAGCCTCAGATGGTCACGCTTGAACTCGGCTGCTGTCCAGTACGTCCGCTTCAGTACTGAGGGCCCGCTCGATTGCCTCTCCCAGCGGCGGGCCTGGAGCGCAAACCATTGCTCACGAAACAAGCCGCCGAGGTCGACTCCCGTTGCACGTCCGATAAAGTGCCAAAGCCCAAAGAAAACCAAGAAGACGACGGCCAGCAAAACTACATCGGGCATCGGCTAGAGCAACGAGCGGCGAGCCCAACTCCGGCACGACAGGGCAGGCCTCTAGGACAGCGTGGCAGGCATGTCCGAACTCTCATTCGAAAGCCGCGCGTGATGGACCCGCGTGTAGTTCTATGAGGAGTTTGGTTCAGGGTACCGACCCGAGTTCGTATTTGAAGCAGCCTTCAATTGTAGGTTTGCGTCGGCGGAACCTTAAGGGGGTCTAGTCGAGCAGGTGACCGGGGTTCACCGTCCGTTTGCGCTCCAGGTACGCGATCAGGGCAAACAGGAGGGTGAGGCCGAGTAGCAACCCCCCAACGGCGTCCGAGAGCCAGTGCCATCCCAGGTAGACGACGCCGTAGCCCACGAAGAAGATCACGAGTACCAGTACCGGACTGAGTCGCGAGCTATCCCGGCCAAACAGCTCCCAGCGCTCCGCCAGGTAGAGCACCAGACCGTATGCGATCGTCGCCCGGAGCACGTGCCCACTGGGAAACGAGTAGTGGCCAATCTTGTGACCCAGCGAGGGCAGGAATTCCGGGAAGCGCTGAAAGGCTCTACCGGGCGCAGGGCTGACGATCAGCTGCTTCCACAGGATCTCCAGTGCTGACCCGGCGAGAATGACCGCCACCGGCAAGACCGCCAGCAAGCGTAGCCCGCGAAAGAGGCCGACGCCGATCAGGGCGGCGATGACCAGCGTCAACTCGAAGCTGCCGAGGTATGAAAAGATGCCCAGCCCGATGTCCTGTCCGGTGCTCCCCCGGCCCTGCAGGTAGTGGGTCATGCGTAAATTCAGGCGGCTGAACGCCCCCAGGTCGACGAACAACGCGACAACGAGGTAGGCCCCCAAGAAGACCCCCGCCGTGATCAGCAGGCGGCGGCTAAGTACTGGCCAGCGGAGCCGAATCAGCGTTGACACTTGCGGCAGTAGACCGTGCCGCGGCCGGCCAGGCGCGTCCCCTGCAGTGGCGTCCCGCATCTCAAACATGGCTCACCGCTTCGGCCGTAGACGAGCAGCTTCTCCTGGTTGCTGCCAGGGAGCCCAAAGCCATCGACGTAATTGATGATCGACGAGCCTCGTGCCGCAATGCTGTTCTCCAGTACGTA
>JALYYE010000231.1 GCA_030946735.1 Candidatus Dormiibacterota bacterium | reverse complement strand
GAGCCAGCAGAGCGGCCATCCAGCGAAACCAGCCGCACAGCCCTAACAGGAATTACCTGCCGCGGCTGATCCTGCGGGCGGCCTCTCGCGACACCTTCGCCCGCGCAGTGGCGCGCTCGAGTTCTTTCTCCGCCTGCCTCGCCTTTTCGCTCGCCCGCTTGGCATCGGCTGTGATCCGGCCCGCTTCCTCCCGCAGCCGGTGTGCCGTTTGCGCGGCCTGCTGGGCCGCCTCGTCGTCGGTCTTCGCCGTCCTCAGCACGTGTTCGATCTCGATCCGTTTCTCGGTGTCTGCGGCTTCCCGGGCGGCCGTACGCGTTGCTTTCGCCTCACTCGCCTTTGCCCCAGGAACCTCGGTGCGGCCGCTGCCAGCGGAGCCCAGCGCGAAGGCCGCGGTCAACATGTCTTCGCCGGCACGGGGTTCACTGATGAGCGCGCCACGTTGCAGCCTCTCCCACGTCTCGCCGCCGGAGACCGCCGCCAGCCGCAGCATCTCCTGGACTCGTCGCAGGGTCCCCTCGTCGGCAGCATGTTCGTCCCCGCGCAGCACGTTACCAGCCTCCCGGACCGCCGCCTCGAGCTCTCGTTGCAGCGCCTCGGACGCTGATCGCAACTCGGAGGCCGCATTCTTCCGTCCGGTGACAGCACCCGACTGCGCCTGCACCACGCCCTGTCCGGCGCGCCGCAAGCGCTCGAGCACCGGCTGACTCCGCTGCGCCAGCTGATTCACGGCCCAGAGGGCGACCGGCGGCTTCTTCAGCTTGGAGACCTCGGCCGCCAGCTCGCGCTGCCCCGTAGGCTTTAGTTCTTTGGCCTTCGCATTGCGCCGGTTGGTGAATTCGTTCAGCGGACCGGCCAGCAACTCAGCAACCAGATCATCCAGCTTCATCCGTGCACGATGGTACGCTCGCGGGGTTTCTCGAGCCCGCTAGCTGGGTTTGCCACGTCGTGCGGCGAAGAATTCGCGAAGAAGGCGGCCTGACGGTTCAGCCAGGACGCCCGAGCTGATTTCCACCCGGTGGTTGTTGGCGGGATGACGCAACACGTCATACAGGGAGTCGACAGCACCCTTCTTCGGATCGGGGGCACCGTATACGACTCGGCTGATCCGCGCCAGCACCATCGCGCCGGCGCACATCGGGCACGGTTCCAGGGTCACGTACAGCGTTACCCCTTCCAGCCGCCAGGATTGGGTCAGCCGGGCTGCCTCGTTGAGGACCAGCATCTCGGCGTGCGCGGTGGCATTGGGCGTTGTTTCGATCAGGTTGTGGGCTTCCGCGAGGACGGAGCCATTGCGGATCAGGACGGCACCGACCGGGACCTCCCCGATGGCGGCGGCGCGGCGGGCCTGCGCCAGCGCCCGTTCCATGTAATGGACGTCGTCGTGCTGACCGGCCGCGAGTCTCGAATCGATGGCGTCAGGAAGTCTAAACGAGGATCCCGGGCTTGGCTGCCACCGGCGTGCGAGACGCGTATCGCCGGTTACGCACGTTGGCCTGACACCATCGTGGGGCCGTGGCGGAGGGGGCGAGATTCGAACTCGCGGTGGCGTTGCCGCCACACGGCTTTTCGAGAGCCGCACCTTAAACCGCTCGGACACCCCTCCGGGCGAGGATTTTACCCCTCAACCCGACCGTCGACCGCAACGGGGGAGGGGGATTGCGTTCTCTGGCGCGCGCGATGCCGGGCAACCTTAGCCCGGTTGCCGCAGCTTCTCATGCTGCACCACTTGCGCTTACCCGTTCGGGAGGTGTCCTTGAAGACCCAGTGGCATTGCGGGTTCTCGCAGATCCGCAGTCTGGCGGTATCGCCCTGGATCAGCTCACGAGCGATCGACTCGGCCAGCCGGGCGATGGCGCCGTCTACCGGGTCTCCCTGGTGGCGGTGGTCGAGTGACACGCCGTCGGTCGCGGGAACCAGCTCGTAGATATAGTGCGTGCGCAGCGCCCGGTTGATCTCGGCCAGGTCACTCGGGTCGGGCGCAAGCCGGCTGGCCGCCGCCTCCAGGACAGCTCGCATCGCCCGCCGGACGCGCCGTAACCGGTTCAGCATCTCGACCGCACTTGCCGGCGAGGCGTCGTATTGCGCCAGCAGGTGCACTCTCGCCTCACGGTGCATCAGGTCGTGCTCGACCAACCAGTCCAGCGCGGCGGTGGGCGAGTCCAGGTGGTCATGGCTGACCGGCCAGAGATCCAGCGTATTAATGAAGTCCAAGCCGGTCTGGAGCCGCGCCAGGTGACCAACGACCATAGGCATCAGAGGCGCCGAATTCGTTACCGACTCGTTCACCTGTAACCCCCTTATACCACTTGACGGGTTAAACCTAACACGCTAGAATTCCACTGTAACTAGTCTGATCCTACAAAACGGTTACACCGAGGTGACGAGCATGAACGACTACTACTCTCTCTACACATGGGCAATGGACAAGCAGGCGCACCTGGCGCGGGAAGCCGCCCAGCGCCGGCTGGCCCGGCACTCTCGCTACGCCAACACGCACGAAAACGCGCGTCCTCGCTGGCCGTTCGCCCGCCGGCGCGACGA
>JALYYE010000225.1 GCA_030946735.1 Candidatus Dormiibacterota bacterium | reverse complement strand
TTCGAGGTCGGGTTGATCGAGGAGTTTGTCAAGGGCGTCTTCATCGTGGTGGTGGCGCTCGGCATCCACCGGTATCACATCCTGGACGGGATGGTCCTGGGGGCGACGGTTGGCTTTGGCTTCGCGGCCCTGGAGAGCAGCGGCTACGCGCTGGCCTCGCTCTTCGTCGTCCAGGGAAATCAGCTCGTCCTGTCCCTCAACTCGGTGATCTTCACCGAATTGGTGCGAGGCGTCCTGGCGCCGTTCGGTCATGGAATGTGGTCCGCGATCCTCGGCGGCATGATCTTCGCCGCTGCCCGCCGTAGCGGGCTGCGTCTCACCTGGGGGATTTTGGGAACCTACCTCCTGGTGTCCGCGCTCCATGGCGCCTTCGACTCGATGGGCGGCATCGTCGGCGTGGTCGTCGTGTCGCTGCTGGGTCTGATTCCCTTCATCTGGCTCTGGCGGCGTGGCGACGCCGGCGGCGTCCTGCCGCGGCGGCGACCCTCTGTAGGCTGACCGTATGTCAGCGCCCAAAGAAGAGGTGCTCGAGGTCGCCGGTCGCGAGGTCACGATCAGCAATCCCGACAAGATCTTCTTTCCCAAGACCGGTCACACCAAGCTCGACCTGGTCCGCTACTACGTCGCGGTCGCGGAAGGCGCGCTGCGCGGCATTAGTGGTCGGCCCATGGCCCTCAAGCGGTTCGTTAACGGGGCCGAGGGTGAGGCCTTTTTTCAGAAACGTGCCCCCACCTCGCGCCCCGAGTGGATCGAGACCGTCGAGTTGTCGTTTCCATCAGGACGGACCGCGGAAGAGATCGTCGTGCGCGACGCCGCGCAACTCGCCTGGATCATCAACCTCGGCTGCATCGACCTGAACCCGCACCCGGTCCGTGCCGGCGACCTGGATCACCCGGACGAGCTGAGGGTCGACCTGGATCCGGTTCCCGGGGTGGCCTGGGCGCAGATTCGTGACGTGGCCATGGTGACGCGCGACGTGCTCAAGGATTTCGGGCTCAACGGCTGGCCCAAGACCTCGGGGTCACGAGGGATGCACATCTACTGCCGCATCGAGCCGCGCTGGAGATTTCCCGAGGTGCGCCGGGCGGCGGTCGCGCTGGCGCGCGAGGTCGAGCGCCGCGCGCCGGAGATCGCCACCAGCCGCTGGTGGAAGGAAGAACGGCACGGCGTCTTCCTCGATTACAACCAGAACGCCAAGGACCGCACGGTTGCCTCCGCCTACTCCGTCCGCCCGCTGGCCGACGCCCGTGTGTCGACGCCGCTGATGTGGGACGAGGTCCCCACCTGCGAGGCGCAGGCCTTCACCCTCGCGACGGTCCCCCGGCGGTTTGCGGAGATGGGCGATCCATCGAAGGGCATCGACGAGGCGGTCGGGTCGCTCGAGGCCTTGCTCGAGCTTTCGGACCAGCACGAGGCAGCCGGCTTCGGGGACGCGCCCTGGCCGCCGCATTTCGCCAAGCAGGCGGGTGAGCCGGCGCGCGTCCAGCTTTCGAGGCGGCGGCGCGAGGACCGGCCGTCTCCACCGAAGGGCGAGGTCCCGCCGCCCGCCCCCGGCAAGACCGTGGGTCCCACCGGTCGGCGCCGCACCACGATGCCGTTGATCGAGATCGCGCGTGCAGCTTCTGACGCTGAGGCGCGTGCCGGTCTGCAGCGCTGGCGGGCGCGCCATCCCGACGTCTGGTCACACCTCGCACCCTCAGACATCCTGGTCGACTCGATGCGCGGCCGCAACACGACCTGGACCCGGATCCGCATCAACCTGCGCAATGTCCCCGAGTCCGAGCGGCCGCCGCAGGAAGCGCTCGAGGTCGACTATGATCCCTGGGCCGGCTACCAGGGTGCTGACCGCTCCGGCCAGCTGGAACGACCGAAACGGAAGCCAGCTACCCCCAGGGACGCTTGACCTGCATGTGTTGTTTCACACTCTTGTGGATCACTTTCCACTTGCGCCGCTCCTCGATCTGCAGCCGCACGTCGGCCTTGACCTCGATCGCGCGTAGCTCACGCTGCAGCTTTCGGTAACTGCTAAAGCGGCTCGCGTCGAGGGTCCCACCATCTAGCGCGGCGACGACGGCACAGTCCGGTTCGCTCTCGTGCCGGCAATCGGTGAACCGGCACCGGAGGGCCAACTCTTCGATGTCGAGGAAAACCTCGGCGAGGGCCTCCGCCCCGGCCCAGAGTTGGATCTCTCGCAAGCCAGGCGTGTCGATGACGAGGCCTCCGCCGGGCACCTTGAGCAGCTGGCGATGACTGGTGGTGTGGCGCCCCTGGCCGCTCTTGTGCACATCGGATGTCCGCAGCACCTCCTCGCCGAGCAGGCGATTGATCAGGGTGGACTTGCCAACGCCCGACGAACCCACGAGTACGGCGGTCTTTCCGCGGGAAAGATGCAGGCGCACCGCGTCGATGCCGGCGCCGGTCCGGCCGCTGACCGCCACCACCGGCACACCGGCAGCGATCGTTTCGAGCTCCGCCTCAAATGCATCCGGGTTGTTGATATCCACTTTGGTCAGCACGATCACCGGCACCGCTCCGCTCTGGTAGGCGACCGTCAACAGTCGCTCGATGCGGCGCAAGTTGAAGTCGCTGTCTGCCGAGGTGGCGATGAAGACAAGGTCGACGTTCGCCGCGATGACCTGCGCGGCCGTCTCGCGGCCCGGCGCCTCCCGGGTGATGGCGGACTGCCGCGGCAGCACGGCGCGAATCTCGGTAGCTCCCGGCGTGTGGCGGACGGCCACCCAGTCTCCAACCGCCACCGGGCGGGCATCGCGCAGGGCGCTCGCGAGCGTTGCCAGTGGCGCGCCGCCGGCAAGCTGCACGAGGAATTTGGTGCCGTAGTCGGACGCCAGCCGCGCCGGCTGAGCATCCTTGTCAGTGAGATCATCGAACGCGGACGCGAATCGATCATTCCAGCCGAGCTCTTCCAGCGCGGCGCGGTCGTCTGAATTCAATCCAAGAACCTCCCTAGTGCGGGTAACGGCAAACGGCGTCGGCGCCCTTCGCCGGGGAGGCTAATCGCGAGTTTGGCTAACGCAGGCCCGGGAAGGTGGACGGCACGCAGGCGCGACTCACAATAATCACAGCCACGTAGACCTCACCTCCCGCTAGAGTTTCGCGGCCCCGAGTCTAACACGCCTAGGTCAATGGAGAAGTAGTGGCGCGAGGCGTCGAAGCTCGGCCGTCGGAGCTCGATCGGGCGTCGGCGTCAGGACGCTGACCGCCACCTGGTCGGCTCCGGCCTCGATATGCCGCAGCAGCTTGCGGGCGATTTCCTCGTCATCGCCCCAAACCACCATCGCATCGAAGAGCCGGTCGCTGCCCGGCGGGGTCAGCTCGTCTTCGGCCCACCCCAACCGAACCAGGTTCTGGCGGTAGTTCGGGAGTGCCAGGTAGGTACGCATATAGATGTCGCCGGTCGGTCTGGCTGCCTCGCGGGTCCTGGCGAAGACGACGGCCTGCTCGGGAGCGAGCAACCGGTCCGGCCCAAGGATGCTGCGCGCCTGCAGCGTGTGCTCGATGGGAACGAAATACGGGTGCGCGCCGGCCGTTCGCTCACGGGCGAGTTCCAGCATCTTCGGTCCCAGGGCGGCGAGCACGATGGGTGCGGGCCGATTGGGCTCAGGCGCTCGGTAGAGGGCCTTCTCCATCTCGTCGAGATAGGCGCGCATCGCCGTCAAGGGCCGCTCGTAGTGATGGCCCCGAGCATCCACCAGCCGAGCATGGCTGACGCCGATGCCGAGCACGAATCGGTTCGGCCAGGCCTCCGCCAGCGTTCGGCCTGCAGCCATCATGGCCATCGCGTCGCGTACCCAGATGTTGGCGATGCCGGTGGCGACGGTGATGCGGCTGGTGGCCGCCAGTACGATGGCACAGGCGGCAAACGGCTCGCGGCCGAACGCTTCGCCGATCCAGATAGTGCCGAACCCCATCTCTTCGACCTCGGCGACGGCGCGCCGCATGGCCGGCGCCGGCAGTAACGCCATCGAGCCGAGGAAGACGCCGGCGCGACCGAGGTTTACGTTTGCGCGGGTTGTCGTGTGTGCTCCTTGATGAAGGTCAGCACCTGGCGCCAGGCATCCGCCGAGGCGTCCTTGTGCTGGTCGAAGCTGCGGTCGAAGAACGAATGCGGCGCGCCCTCGTACACCACCATCTGGTGTGGAACGCCGGCTTGGGTGAGCTCTCGGTCGAACTGGGCGAAGTCCTCCTGCGTCGTGGCCTGGTCGTTGCCAGCAAGGAGTAGCAGGAGTGGCGCGCGCATCCGCGGGATGACATCGCGGACACGGGAGGGGATCCCGTAGAAGCCCATCGCACCCGTAAGTCCAGGCTGCGCCGCGGACTGTCGCCATGATTGAGCGCCGCCAAAACAGAAGCCGACGGTGAATACCGACTCAGGCGCGCCGCCGGCCGGCGTGCGCAGATAGGCAATTCCGGCAGCGACATCAGCCGCGATCGCGTCGGGCTTCGTCTGGCCGATGGCGGCGCGAAGATCGAAGTTCTCCGGCCGTTCCGACATCCCGGCGGTGCGGTCGAGGTAGTCGATAACCACCGCGTCCACGCCGGCTTGTGCAAACCGCCGCACCAGGTCTTTGTAGAAGGGGTGGACGCCGCGCGGGTCGGGAATAACGAGGACGCCGGCCCCGGTAGGTGCCGCGGCTCGGGCCGCGTAGGCCCGGAAGCGATTGCCGTCGGCTGCGGTTAGGATCAGGTCGCCTTCGTCGGTCGAACCGCCCATGATCGGCGGGAGCGGAGCCCGGGCCTCATTTGAGTAGCACATAGCGACCATTGTGGCGCACGCCGCCTTCTGGCCACTCGGCTCATCGCGAGGCTCGGCCATAGAACCCGCCCGACCGAGCCCCATCAGATTCGCGGCGTTGACAGTACGCCGCCGGGATCGGCAGACTCTGAAGGAGCGACCTTATCCCTGCGGGCTCGCATGGCAGCGGGGCGGGGACGGTCGATAAGGAGACACGGACGGGACTCCTCGGGCTCGCGGTGGTCGTGCTCGCCGTGATCGTGCTGGCACTTGCCGTACTCAGCTATCAGCTGCTGATCCAGCAGGGGCGCCTGCTGCTCCGGATCGAGGCTCTCGAGCGGCGACCCGGCGCAACCGAAGCCGCATCGCATGCCCACACCGGCCCGCAGCCAGGCCTCCCGGTTGGAAGCCCCTTCCCGGCGTTTGCGCTGAAGGACACTGTGGGGGACCTGGTCTCGCTGGACAGCCTGCGCGGAAAACGCGCCCTGGTCGTGCACTGGAGCCCGCAATGTGGCTACTGCGATCTGATCGCGCCGGAGCTCGCCGCCCTGACGGGGGCGCTCAACGCCCATGACGTCCAGCCGCTCCTCGTCAGCTACGGCGATGCGCCGGCCAATCGGGAGATGGCCGCGCGCCACGGGCTGCGAGCGCCGATCGTCCTCCTCGATGGGCAGCGGCTGGACGCCTTTGATCAGCTGGGAACGCCGGTCGCCTACCTGCTCGACAAAGACGGCAGGGTGGCGCGGCCGCTGGCGGTGGGGGCCGACGACGTGCTGGCTCTCGCCCGCGAGGCTGCCGGTCCGGCGCGCAAACGGCTGCCCGGAGAGCGGCCGCTGAGCGAGAGCCTGGTGGTCCGCGACGGCCTGAAGCCGGGGACACCAGCGCCCCGGTTCTCGCTCCCGGATCTGACCGGCCGCACGGTATCGCTCGACGATTACCGCGGCCGCCGCGTGCTGCTGGTGTTCAGCGACCCGCAGTGCGGGCCCTGCGATCAAATGGCGCCGCAGCTGGTCCGTCTCGAGCGCGAGCATCGCGCCAACAACCTGGCGATGGTGATGGTGAGCCGAGGCGATCGCGGGGAGAACCGGAGGAAAGCGCGAGCGAACGGCATGACCTTTCCGGTGGTCGTGCAGGACCAGTGGAAGCTTTCCAAGGAATACGGAATCTTCGCCACGCCGGTCGCCTTTCTGATCGGCGCGGATGGGACGATCGAGCGGCCGGTGGCGAAGGGTGTGGACGAGATCCTGGGATTGGCAAAGCAGGCGGAGGAGCCGGCAAAGGAGTTGGCACATGGGCATGTGGTTTGATGACCTGACGCGAGCGATGGCGACCTCGATGCCGAGGCGCGGCGTGCTGCGTGTGCTTGCCGGAACTGTCGCGGGGACGGCCGGGCTGGCGATGGGAAGCACCGGCGTCGAGGCTGCCTGCAGCTGCCAGGGTCGTGCCTGCCCGCCGGGGACGACCTGCGATCCGCGGCAAGGATGCAGCTGCGTGCCGGTCGGTGGTGGCACATGCACGCCAAGCAACCCAAAGTGGTGCAACGGCGTGTGCTGCTCAACGGGCCAATCGTGCGTCTGCGGGCTGTGCTGTTCGGCGGTCTGCCAGGCCGTCGGGGGAACCTTATGCTGTCCCCCCGGCACGTTCTGCGCGGGCGGCCAATGCTGCCCTTCCGCTCAGATGTGCGGCGGCATCGCATTCGAGGGAATCCCGCCGTTCTGCTGCCCCACCGGTACGAATTGCGTCACGGCGTTCGGCATCCCGATGTGCTGTCCGACGGCGCAGACCTGCGGTCCGATCTGCTGCCCCGGCGGGACGGTTTGCCTCGGCGTCTTCTCGGGATTCCCGCTGTGCTGTCCGACGGGGCAGTTATGCGCGGGGCTGTGCTGCCCGTCGGGTCAGGCCTGCGTAGCGGGCACCTGCCAGGAGGCTGCCGCTTAGCTTTTTAGGCACGTCGCCTGAACAGATGGGTCAGAGCGCGACCTCTCGATGAGGGACCGGGCGCACGTTGCGCCCGGTCGCGGGGAGGGGAAGCCTTACTCGACCCCGTCGAACTGGTGGTCGGCATTGGCGTCGGTCGCGCTGTCGGCGTGGCCGCCTCCGGGCAGCGCCGGCTCGTTGGCCTCCGCGGCCGCTTCCGCTGCAGTGTCGGCGGGTTCGGCAGCCTCAGCCGCGGTCCCCGGCTTCTCAACCTGCTGTGAGGGGGCGGCGGTTGGCGTTGCGGCGCTGGCCGCCATGGTCGTCAATCCGGCGCCCACCAGCACGACTGGTGCGCCGATCAACAGCAGATTTCGCCTGAGATTGTTGAGCTTCATTTGTATCACCTCCTGGTGCCTTACTGGCTCCTTGTGAGCCTCGGTTTCTCAGCCTAGGGGCGCCGCCTGAACCCGCCATAAAACGAGGGCGCGAATTCGCTTTATGATGGGGGGACTGATCAGCTCGCCTGGGGGGTAACAGGATGTCCACCGCCGTCAAGGCGCCGCCGACGACTAATGCCCGCGACAGCCAGTCGCCCGTGCTCGTCGCCATGGCCGACACCTTCATCGGCGGCATGGGTCATCCTGGCTCCCCAATTCGGGTCGCGGCCTCGATGGAAGAGACGTTCCGCCGCTTGCCGTCTGAAGCGGACCGGCGGCGGCTGCGTCTAATCGTCGGCGTGCTGGGCCGGCGATCGGGCACGTTCCTTCTCACCGGGCGCCCAGTGCCATTTCATCGCTGGTCGCGAGACCAGCGCGTGGCCGTCATGACCGCCTGGTCCACCAGCCGGCTGGCGTTTCGGCGGCAGCTCTTTCAGGTCTTCAAGCGCCTCTCGCTGCTGGCTTTCCTGGGCGAGACGGAGGTCGACGGCACCAATCCAGTGTGGCCGGAGATCGGCTACCCGGGACCGATATCGGCCCCCCAGCCGATCCCGAAAAGCATCCGGACAACCACACTCGATGGCGACACCACGCTAACCTGCGATGCGGTCGTCGTGGGGTCCGGTGCAGGTGGCGGGGTGGTGGCGGGCGAGCTGGCAGCGGCCGGGAAGAGCGTGATGGTGCTCGAGGAGGGCGGCTACTACAACGAGGCGGACTTCAACCAGCTCGAACTTTCGATGATGCGTAAGCTCTACTTCCAGGGAGGCTTCGCGGCAAGCAGCGATGCCGCCATCGCATTGGTTGCGGGTGGGTGCCTTGGTGGCGGGACCGTTGTCAACTACTCCACCAGTTTTCGTACCCCGGATTGGCAGCGCCAGGAATGGGCGAGACGTTACGGGCTCGCCGCCTTTGCCACGGACGAATACACGGCCTCGCTCGATGCGGTCTGTGAGCGCCTGGGCGTCAATCGCGACCACAGCGCGGTCCCAGCGCGTGAGCGGGTCCTGCAGCGCGGTCTGACCCGGCTGGGCTGGCACGTTGAGCAGATGCCTCGCAATGTCCAGGGCTGCACCCAGGATGCGCGCTGCGGCTACTGCGGACTTGGCTGTCAGATCGGTGCCAAGCAGTCAACCCTGAAGACCTATTTGATGGACGCCTATCGGCGAGGCACCCGGATCGTGGTGAACTGCAAGGTCGACCGTGTGATCCTCGAGGACGGGCGTGCCGTCGGTGTGCGCGCAACCGTACGGCAGGCGGGTATGCCGGAATTCACGCTCATCGTGCGGAGCCAGGCTGTCGTGGCCGCCGCAGGCGCCATCGGTACGCCCGCGCTGCTGCAGCGCTCAGGGCTCAAGAGCCCCATGGTCGGATCTGGGCTGCGCCTCCATCCGGGGACGGCGGTGGCCGGGATCTTCGATGAGACGCTGCGGCCCTGGGAGGGCACGATGCAGTCGATCTTTAGCGACGAGTTCGTCAACCTCGACGGTCAATATCACGGCGTCAAGATCGAGTCGGGTCCGATGCACCCGGCCATCCTGGCGCTAGCGATCCCGTGGCGCGACCCTGCTCATTACCGCCGCTTGATGCGGGCTTTGCCCAACATGTCGGTCCTGGCCCCGCTCGTTCGTGATCATGAGGGTGGTCGGGTTACGGCCGTCGACGGCGCCGCCCGCGTCGACTATCGCATGACACGCAACGATGTCTCCGATATGCGCCGCGGCATCGAGGCCAGTGTTCGCATCATGGAGGCGGGAGGCGCGCGCGAGATCTTCACAACCCAGGCGGCGTTCGTGGCCTACCATCCCGGCCAGCGCGGCGGGATCGACGGCTTTATGGACGAGGTCGACCGGCAGGGCTACGGCCCGGGCCAGATGGGTTACCTCAGCTTCCACCAGATGGGTTCCTGCCGAATGGGAACAGATCCCGCGACTTCGGCCATCGCCCCCGACTCACAATCGCATCAGGTCAAGGGCCTTTTCGTCGCGGATGCCAGCGCTTTTCCCGACGCGTTGGGCACCAACCCCATGATCACGGTCATGGCCATGGCCCATCGCGCGTCTCGGTTTATCGCGGCCGCCTGCTAACGATGGAGGCCGCGGTGCAGACGAAGCGGAGTCCGTGGATCATCCTGCTCGTGCTTTGCCTTGGCTTCTTCATGATCCTGCTCGATCTCACGATCGTGAATGTCGCGATCCCGAGCATCATCGACGGCCTGCACGCAGGCCTCGACGAGATCCTCTGGGTGCTGAACGCGTACATCCTCGCGTACGCGGTGTTGCTAATCACGGCCGGCCGGCTGGGCGACATGTTCGGCGCCAAGCGGCTCTTCCTCATCGGGCTCGCTGTCTTCACCTTCGCCTCGATCGCCTGCAGCCTGGCGCAGAGCCCTACCCAGCTGATCATTGCCCGCGTGATCCAGGGCGTCGGCGGCGCCATCCTGACGCCGCAGACACTCAGCATTCTGACCAACATCTTTCCGGCGGACAAGCGCGGCGCCGCGTTTGGCATTTGGGGCGCGGTCGCCGGCGTCGCCTCCGTGACGGGCCCGACGCTGGGTGGCTTCCTCGTAACCAACTTCAGCTGGCAGGCCGTCTTCTGGGTCAACGTCCCGGTCGGCATCGTCGCCTTCGTCCTGGGCATCTGGTTGCTCCCCGGAATCCGGCTTGGTCGCGAGCAGAACCTGGACCCCGTTGGCGTGCTGCTGGCCAGCGGCTCGCTGCTCGCCGTCGTCTTTGGGCTGATCGAAGGGCAGCGTTACCACTGGGGGACCTTTACCGAGGTCGCGTCGTTCGATGCGGCCGGCGGCCACTGGGGCCTCTTCAGCATTCCGAGCCTCTTCATCGCCAGCGCGATCCTCCTGGTGCTCTTCGTGCTCTGGGATCGGGTCCAGGACCAACCGCTGGTCCCATTCTCGCTGTTCAGCGACCGCAATTTCACGGTCGGCAACGGCCTGGCGGCCATCGTCATGTTCGGCATGATGGGGCTCTTCCTTCCCCTCACGATCTTTCTGCAGTCTGTCCTCGGCTTCAGCGCGCTCAAGGCTGGCCTGACACTCGCTCCCATGCCGCTGACCTCGATGGTGATTGCTCCCTTGTCGGGTCGCGCGACCGATCGCGTCGGCGGCAAATACATCTTGATGTTCGGTCTGACATGCTTTGCGGCGGGGATGGGCCTGGTGGTCTGGGTCTCGTCGCTCAACGCCGGGCAGTTGACCTTCACGCTGCCGCTGATCCTGGCCGGCATTGGTCTCGGCTGCACCTTCGCCCCAATGACGACCGTGACCATGCAACGCGTGAATCCGCGGCTTGCCGGCGCCGCATCTGGTCTGCTCAACACCACGCGGCAGTTGGGGGGCGCTTTTGGGAGCGCCGTGGTGGGCGCCATCCTGCAAACGCGGCTCGCCAACGAGCTCGTCAGTCAGGCCCAGGCGCAGGCCGGCAGCCTGCCCCCCGCCTTCCGTCTGCCCTTCGTGCAGGGCTTTGCCAGGGCGGCCGGAGGCGTGCTCGAGGTCGGCCGCGGCCAATCGGGTGTCCCGCTCCCGGCGGGCATCCCGTCTGCCCAAGCCGCTCAAGTGCAGCAGCTCGCGCACGATGTGTTTGCCCAGGCCTTCATCAACGCCATGCGCCCCTCGCTCGCTGTCGCCATCGCGGTGTTGCTGCTCGGCGCCGTGCTGACGAGCGCCATCATCGGGCGGCGCAACCGCTCGGCCGAGCGGCTGGAAACGTCTCAAACGCTCGCATCGCACTAAAGCGCGGCTCGCGTGGGGCGACGGCCCCGTTCATATACTGGATTCATGCCCACCCAGTGGCTGCCGCTGTTCCCGTTGAACGTGGTGCTGTTTCCCCACATGCCGCTGCCGCTGCACATCTTCGAGCCGCGCTACCGGCAGTTGATCGCGGACTGCCTCGAAGAGGGGCATAGCTTCGGGGTGGTCGCGATCCGAGAGGGTAGCGAGACCGGCCCCGCGACGCCCTATGACGTGGGCACGCTGGCGAAGATCGTCCGCATCGATCGTCTCGATGATGGTCGGATGAACCTGCTGGTGATGGGTGCGTCGCGCTTCGAGATCGTGCAGACTGCGGATGATCGCCCGTACCTGCGCGGCCAGATCCGCATCATTCCAGAGGCGGGTGACGACCTGGATGCGACGGCTCGGCTGACCGAGACAACCGCCGTCACCTTCCGCGAGTACTCGAACCTGTTGCGTGAGCTGGTCGGCCGGCAACCGGACGACGCCGAACCACCGATGGAACCGGAGCTGCTCTCCTACCTGATCGCCGCCGCGCTGAACCTGCAGGTACCGGAGAAGCAATCGCTGCTGGCGGAGCCGAGAACCGATGCCCGCCTGGTGCTCGAGCTACGAATGCTCCGCAAGGAGATCGTGTTGCTCAAGCAGATGGTCGCGCACGCCGGCACCGCCGCCACGGTGCGGACCTCCCTCAACTAGGCTTTTCCTCTCAAGATCGGCCGTTAGAGTCCGCTCGGGATCGTTCCCTCTCCTGAGCAAACTCTGCTCGGCGAGAACAGTCGGAGTTGCCGACCGCCTTTGGCCCATGAGAAACTTGCGCTCGGGGTTCGATGGCCGCTAATACAGACACCCGAAACAGGCGTTGAACTCGGTACCGAACCGATAAGCGTGCACACGCCCGACCAACCGCAGCACGGTGCTTTCACACGAGTGGGTCTCCTCGGCTTGGTGTTCGTCGTAGGGGTCGCAGGCGGCACGCAGCAGTTCCTGCTGGGAGCAATCTCGAGGCAGGCTGGACCGTTTCGCGCCGCAGCGCTTTCGCCGTCAGTCACCTTGCTCTTTTTCGCGATTCTGCCCCTGTACTATGCCGCCCGCGCCCGCGCCGCGGGACCGGCGCTTCGAAACTTGGGCGTGGCCGTGGCCATGGCAGCCATCGGCGGCGGTTACCTGGCGGAGGCCGCACTGGGTAGGCCGTGGTATTTCTATGGTCCAGGCTTTTTGGGGTTTGTCCTCGTAGCCGGCACCGCTTACGCCGTACCCCGGCTGGGTACAGCAGCCGCAGCGACCGGGGTGGTTGCGGGCCAGATGGCAGCTTCCTTGTTGTGGGACCAACTTGGCTTATTCGGTCTCGCCCACGTCCCGCTGGGCGGCCTCCGCGTTGTCGGGGCGGTGATCCTCGTCACTGGAGCGGTGCTGGTCGTGAGGCGACAGACGAAATGATGATCGAGACCGTGCCGCTTCTTGCTTTCGCCCTCATAGCCGGGATTACCTTGGGGGTGCAATTCCTCCTCCTCGGCGCCATACGTGTTCGGCGTGGCGTCGCGCGGTCGGTTGAGCTCAACTTCCTAGGCGCCTTTGCCGGCCTTGCTGCGATCCTCGTTTTTCAGGCCCATGGGACCGAGGTGCCCCTTCTCGCTCTGGGAGCGATAGCGTCGGCGGTAGTGCTGGTCCTGCTCACCCGCAGCCTGCCAATCTACTTCGGGGGTGTGGGCCTCCTCGCGGTGGTCTATCTTGTGGCCAGCGCCGTTGGCGTGCAGCGGCTTGGGGTCGGCGTAACCGTGGCGACCGTCGTGGCGGGCCAGATGTTTGCTTCGATCATGCTCGATCGCATCGGGGCGCTCGGCCTGGTGCGTCGCGAGGTCACCGTTGGGCGAGCCTTAGGTGCCGCGCTAGTGGTGGTGGGGGCGGCGCTCATGCGGCTGGGTTAGGTAACTCATCCAGCCCTAGCTCGAGACTCGATGTTTAGCGGAGGCCCGTGAATACGAAAGTTGTAAGTGCGTCCACTACGGGTCGCACCCAACCTGGTCGTTCGGCTGGCGGCCAGAGGAGGAGGTCGCACTGAAGTCGGCGTCCGGGAGACTCAGGCGCCCAGCGACCATTGCCGGATAGCATCCGGCATTGATAGCTCCTGAGTCATAGCATTCGATCCGAGAGCTCTCTGATCAGTCCTCAGCCAGAAGAAAGTCGAGATTCGGGCGTCAATATGCCGGCTTCCAGGCTGTGGACCTCCACGCCTTAATTCGTGTGCAGATCGACGACCAGGCGCCACGCGTACCCGCCGGTTGCGGGCAGGGTGAAGGCCGTCACGCGCACGGGCCGTGCCAGGTCGATCGTAATCGTACCGTCCGGCCCTTGCTGGACGCCAGGCTCGACCGCCGTTACGTGGTAGCTGCTGATGCCATTGACGGGCGCGCCGGCGACGTTCGTGCCTTTGAACGTCACCGCGACATGGAGGTCGTCGGGCCGGGTGACGATCATCGTCGGTAATCCACCGCCGTGCATGTCGAAGACCAACCGCGTGTAACCGGCCACGGCAGTCCCCGGCCGGATGCGAAACATGGTGCCGCCGGTGGCGCCGTTGCCCAGCGTGTAAAGCACGGGTGCGGTGGAGGTGGAGGCAGAGGCGGAGGCGGAGGCGGCTGGACTGGCGCTCGGTGTTACCGAGGCTCGCGCGCTTGGCGAGGGATGAACGGACTGCACCGCCGTCGCTGCCGTTGAGCTGACTTTGTGGGGAGCCTTCAGCAAGCCGCCTTCGTAGAGGACCGCCGCCAGCAGGACGCAGGCGGCCGCGCCAAGGCCAACCGCGATACGCATTGCGGTATCCGATTTTCGGGGCGGCGCGGCGGCCGCCACAACGCCGTCGGCGTCGTCGGCGTGCGGGCTCGGCTCCTGTTCCACGACGGCGGTACTCATCGCCGGCATAGGGATGGGGGCGGGAGTCGGGTGAGCCGCCGGGGCGGGCTCGGGTTCCGGCTCGCGGTCCCAGTCGGTGAATTCGACTTGACGATGCGAATCAATCGGGACTTCGCGCAAGGGTCCGGAAAGAATTTCAGGGCGGCTAGTTTCGGTCGCATCCGGCTCGGCTACTTCCTCAACCGGCGCGACCTCGGACGCGGCCAGGGGCGGAAGGGGCTCCGGCACGGGCGATAGCGGTATGGGGTGGTCCTGAAGGGGCTCGTCCCGGAAGATCTCTCGTTCCAGTTCGGTCAAGAGGTCCGGGATGCTGCTGACCTCGGGTCGGACCGGTGGCGGCACCTCATGAGGTGTGGGAAGCGATGGCGTCAGCGGCGCGGGTGCGACCTCGAAGGAGCGCCTAGCTCCCTGGCTGCGCAGACGGTCCGGAATCGAGAGCGCGAACGCCTGGTCCATGGCAGCCGAGCCGACCGCCGCGCTCGGCAGCCGGCCGACGCGCAACAGCATCTCGCGGAAATCCTCGACGCGCTCGCGGCAGGCCTCGCAGCGGCGGAGGTGGTCGCGCGCCCATTCGAGATCTTTGCCGTCGAGCCGATCGTCGAGGACGGCACTTGGCGAAATGCGCGTGCAGCGATTTCGATCAAAACTTGATGTAGTCATAGATCTCCCCCAACTCCGCGCGGCTGCGGTCGAGCGCGTGCACCAGCTTGCGGGGCGCCACATCGACCACGTCGGCGAGCTCGTCGTAGGAC
>JALYYE010000198.1 GCA_030946735.1 Candidatus Dormiibacterota bacterium | reverse complement strand
TCTGCTCGTCGATGAAGAGCAGCTCGATCTTACCGGTGGGCCCGTTGCGATGCTTGGCGATGATGATCTCGGCAATGTTGCGCCTGTCTTCGGCGACGTTGTCGTTATAGAAACGCTCGCGATAAATGAAGAGAACGACGTCCGCGTCCTGCTCTATCGAACCACTTTCGCGAAGATCCGCGAGCACGGGCCTGTGATCGGGTCGCTTCTCAGGCTCGCGACTCAGCTGGGAGCATGCGATCACCGGAATCTGCAATTCGCGTGCCAGGGTCTTTAGCGAACGCGAGATGTCTGAAATCTCCTGGACGCGGTTTTCCTGGTTGCGACCCTGCATCAGCTGGAGATAGTCGACGATGATCAGGCCGAGGTTATTAGCGGACTTCAGCCGGCGCGCCTTGGTACGCATCTCCATGACGGAGACGCTCGGGGAATCGTCGATGTAAATCTGTGCTTCGGACAGTGCGCCCATCGCCTGAGCGATGCGCGGCCACTCGGCATCTTTCAGGAGTCCCGTGCGCAGGCGATAGGAGTCCACCGACGCCTCGCTGCACAGAAGCCTGGTCACCAGCTGCTGCTCCGACATTTCAAGCGAGAAGATGGCGACCGGAATCTTGTATTGGATCGAGGCGTGCTGCGCGATGTTGAGCGTCAGCGACGTATTGTGGACGATGACGTCCTCGGCAATGAAGTTGGCGCCTTCAGGAACTGTCAGGTCATAGACCTGGTGGTTGCCCGTCGGCTCGATCGAGACGATCCGATCCCAGTACAGCTCGCGGTTCGCAAGCGCAGCAAGCCGACGATCCTCGAGGACTTGGTTGAAGATCGCCAGGCGACGCTGAGAGAGGCCGTGGGTGATCCGGGGGTTGTAGGTTTGGAACTTCGACGTGCGAGTGCGTTCGCCCGAAAGCACAGCGAGCCTTGCCCAAGAAAGGCCACGCGCCGAAGCGGCCTCCCCTACCATCGTCCACGCGGCATTCGGCAGATGGCCGTTGTTGCTCCGGAAGTGAGGCACGTCTCGAGGGAAGCGCGCCCCTTTCTCGCCAATCCATCCAATCTCGGCCTGATAGCGAGCCACGGATTCCGAATCGGTGATTTGCACGCGCCAGCAGCGTTCAGACTTTCGATAGAGGCGCGAAACGATGCCAAAACGTACAAAGGCGTGGTGAACGTCCTTGGCCAGCCCTTCCGACGCGACGGCGAACTCGATTCGCGGGCGGCCGTTTTGGACGGCGAAAATGCTCCCGTCGCAGGACATCAAGGCCCGCAGGAATTCCCGAAGGGTCTCGCGGTTCCACCGCCACACTTGATCTGGAAAGCGCTTGACCTCGGACTTCTTTCCCCACAGACCAAACTGCATCAGCCACCCAATGATGGGGCTCTTCGCGATGGGCCTGCGGACACGATCGACGTACGCCGCCAAGCGTTCTTTTACGGCGAGCCCGAGCCCACGGACCCGTGGCCATGCGGAAACAAAGTAGGTGATTCCCCGCTGAGAAACGTGACAGCCGGGAAACTGCGACGAGACTATGGATTTGAAGTCGTCAACGATTGCCTGATCGATGTTGGTGAAACCCGGCGTCCCTTGCGATAGGCCCCCGTCCCCGGTCAAATATCCAAGCAACCGAGCTCGCTGCGGGTCGATCGATTCCTTGCCGAAAATCGGCAACTCACGAGGGACGGCGATAGCGTCACCAACCACAAGATCGTGCAAGGGCTGCCAACCACTCACCGTCATGAACGGGTGATGTCCCGTCACCTGGATACGCCGACCCGTTTGCGTCGTCACCGCAAAGCACGGCTGCACACCACTGTCAACCCAATCGCCGACGTGACGCCATTCGATTCGACCGCGTGGCGACAATCCGAATACGAGGGCCCGCCGGTCGCGTACGAATTGCTCAACGGTGAGCCGAGCGCCGGTGACGGGATCATCGATCAACGTATCCCAAATTACGCATTTACCCACCCCTGGGCGTGCAGCAATGATGATCAGGTCTGACTTCTGGAAGCCACCGGTTTTTCCATCGAGGTCGCTGAACCCACTGGGCACGCCTGAGACGACTGACTGATCCTTGTGGATCTGC
>JALYYE010000193.1 GCA_030946735.1 Candidatus Dormiibacterota bacterium | reverse complement strand
GTCCCAGCGGTCGTCGGCGGCGCCGGGGCGAGGCCAAGTTGCCGTAGCATCCCGAGCTGATCGATATCGGCCCAGTGCTCGGTGATTTTCCCATTCTTGATCCGGACGAAGTGGCTCTCTGTCCAGGTGGCTTGCTTGCCGGTTGCCTTCATGCCAAACAGGTCGCCCTTCATCGTGCCCGTATAGGTAATCTTGCCGGCCACAAGATCGCCTTCGGCAACCTGCAAGTCGACGGTACTTTTCAAATCCGGGAACGCGGCTCGCACGGCGCGAGCGATGGCCTTGAGGCCTTCGCGCCCGGGCGGCATGCCGGGGGGAGGGGTGCCGTGGTCAACGATGTCCGGTGACACGATCTCGTCGACCACTTCGTACCGTCCCTGGCCGAAGACTTCCATCGGTATGCGGCCACCGATCGCCTTGATGTTTTCTGACATGGTTCTTACCTCCAAGCTGACGTAACTACAGTCCCCAATGTTACGCGGGGAGTAGCGGCGATGCCGACTGCGTACCCGATGCCGTACCAGTGAATCAGGTCTGCGGGTGTGTCTCGTACATCCGGGTGGCGACAATAGTGGCGCCCACCAGCGTGACGGCGGCCACCACCCAGATCGCGGCGACCAACCCGAAGAGGTCGGCGACTCCGCCGGACAGGAGAGCGCCCACCACGAATCCCGTATCACGCCACAACCGGTAGACCCCGACCGCTGATGCTCGCCAGGAGGGATGGGCGACGTCTCCGACCGCCGCCAGCAGGGTGGGATACGCCATCGCGGTACCCAAGCCCAGGCCAATCGCCCCGATTGCCCAGATGGCAAAGCCCTGCCCGATGGCGATCACGGCAAGGGAGAGGGCCTGCACGGCCAGCCCACCGGCGATCAGTCCCTTGCGGCCGATTCGATCGGAGAGCGCGCCCGTGCCCAATTGCCCAACCCCCCAGACGAGCGGGTACAGCGCGACGAGAATGCCGATTCCCACCAGCGACAGCCCATGACGAGCGAAGAAAAGCGGAAACAGTCCCCAGGCCATGCCGTCATTGAGGTTGTTCGCCAAACCAGCCGCGCAACTTGCGGAAAGCGCCCGCTCACGGAAACTCGTGTCGACGAAGACACGGCGCATCGTAACCGCCGGCTGCTGATGATTACGCTGACGGGCAGCACCCTCGAAACGGGCGTGGCCGCGCGTCTCGCGCACCAAGAAAACTGAGAGACCAAGTCCGAGGCCCGCGTAGGCCAGACCGAAGAAGAAGGGTTGCGGACGAAGGCCAGCATGTTGGGCGACGAACCCGGTCAGGTAGGCGGTCACCGCGAGTGCACCATAGCCCGCCGCTTCGTTGAGACCCATCGCCAGGCCTCGCCGGAGGGGACCAACGAGATCGATCTTCATGTTGACCGTCATCGACCAGGCAAGGCCCTGATTGATCCCGAGAAGGACGTTGGCCAGGATCACCCAGTCCCAACTTGGAGCCCAGATGAGAAGCAGCGGCACGGGCACAGCGGCCAACCAACCGGCGACGAGGATCGGCTTGCGACCAATGCGATCAGACAGCGGCCCGGCGGCGAAGTTGGTGAGCGCCTTGGTCACGCCGAAGGCAGCGATGAAGGTCAGCGCCGCCGTCACCGCTGTCAGGTGGAACACGTGCGTGGCGAGCAATGGGAGAACGGTTCGCTCCTGCCCGAGCATGCCGCCAACCAGGGCATTGACGCCGACCAGGAGGCTGAACTGCGCAAGGTTTGCCCGGAGCCCGAGCACGATCGCTCGTGGCCTCGGTGCAGCGGCGGTCATCCGATGGCGATCGGCCGATTGGCGCTCCGCCAGGCGTCGAAACCGCCGTCCAGGACGGCCAGGCTCTTGTGACCCTGTCCCTCGAGCAGGCTGGCGGCCGTCATCGCTCGCTCTCCATGACCGCAGTAGATGAGGAGGGGCCCAGCCGGAATGGCGCCGGCGGCGGCCGTGATACTTCCGAGCTCTACGTGCCGCGCACCCGGAATGTGCCCAGTGGGCCACTCACTCGCCTGGCGCACATCCAGGGGCGTACCGCGGGGCTCCTCGTTGACCTGGCCAGTGGCAATTGTCGACACGGGCAACCCCGCCGACTGCCAGGCGCTCATCCCGCCCGCCAGCTCACCGACCAGGTTTTCATATCCGATCTTCAAGCACTGCTCGATGAGGTCTCGTCCATCCTGGTTCGGTGCACGGACGAAAACCAATGGCCGGTCAGCCTGGATAATCCAGCCGAGCCAGGAGGCGAAGGCGGGACGCAGCGCAATCGACAGGGCGGCGGGGATATGGCTGCGGCCAAAATCCACAAACGGGCGCACATCGATCACGATCGCTCCCGCTGCCTGTTGGCGGCGAAATTCATCGACCGAGAGCTGCGTGAGCTCCGGCGGTTTGACGCCGTAGAGACGGGCTCCGCGCTGGTTCACCGCCCGCAAACGGAGGAAGTAGGGCGGGTAAGTGCCGAGGCCGTCGAGGAACGTCCTAACGAACCCATCCTCGGTGGCAATCTTGAATAGAGGGCTGGTCTCCCGCTCTCTTCCCAGGGACGTTGTACGCGGCCCGTCGGTGCCGGCCGAACAGAAGGAGCCGGCGCCATGGGTCGGGTAGACGGCCAGCTCGTCCGGAAGGTTTCGGAGACGTTGATGGGCTGATCTGTAGAGGTCGTGGGCCAGCGGTTCGGTCTGCTCCGGGCCGATCAGGTCGGGGCGGGCAGCGCCGCCGGGAAGGATGGCGCCTCCACTGAACAGCGCTCGGGGCGTTGACCCGTCAAGGAGCACATAGGCGAAGTGTTCGGGTGTGTGCCCGGGAGTTGCCACCGCTCGCAAGGTCAATCCGCCAAGCTCGACTTCCTCCCCATCTTCGAGGCCGCGGTACGCAGTGGCTAAATGCGATGCCCGTGGCGCGAGGATGGCCGCTCCGAAGGCGGCGAGCTCGCGGCTACCCGAGATGAAATCAGCATGGAGATGCGTCTCCACCGCAAACGCAATCCGTAGCTTGAGCTCGTCCGCCAGATTCAGATAGGGTGTCGGATCCCGACGCGGGTCAAGGACGAGCGCCCGGCCATCGCCGAGCGCCACCACGTATGAGGAGTTTCCCAGACCCTCATCGACGAGGGGAACGATCCCGGCGCTTTGCTCGGCCTCGAGGGTCCGGCCCCTCATCGGAGGCTGGCGACTACCGGAAGACCGGCTGCTTTCCACTCCGGCAACCCATCTTCCAGCCGTGTGACACGAAAGCCGGCCTGGCGGAGGACACGGACCGCCTTATGGGCGAAGGCACAGTACGGGCCTCGGCAGTATGCGACGACTTCCCTGTCGCGAGGCAGCTCGCGCAGGCGTCGCCCGAGTTCCGCAAGCGGGATCGAGATCGCTGATGGCAGATGGCCTGCCTCAAATTCCTCCGCTGGGCGGACGTCCAGCACAACCAGGTCTTCACGGCGCTTCAGCCGGCGAAGCAACTCCGCTCCGGTGACGGGCTCGAGTGTGTCGGGGGCGCCGAGGTAGTCCTCCGCCAGCTGGCGGACCTCGGCACGGTGCTCCGCAGCGACGGTGCGCAAGTTGCGCCATAGCTCGAACACCTGCAGGTCCTGCAGCGTGTAATAGATCCGGGTGCCGTCGCGGCGACGCCGGACAAGACGCGCTTCACGGAGAACTTGCAAATGTTGACTGGCATTTGCGACCGAGAGCCCGGTCTCAGACGCGATCCCGTCAACGGTCCGCTCACCGTTGCCGAGGACATCGACGATCTCAAGTCGCCGACCGTTTGCCAGGGCTTGCGCCAGACGTGCGAACTCATCGAAAAGCGCCGTCTTGGCTGCTCGGCTATCGCGTTCGCGGGAGGCCTTGCTTGTTTGGGGCATGTCCATTCCTCAACCGGCAGCGGGCACGGGTTCGGCCGCTCACGTATTCAACCCTCTAATTGATTACTTGAATGCTATTCCTGGACGACCAGTGGTGTCAAGCGCTTCCCCTTTCTGCGGCATGCCGCGTTAGCTACTATGAGCCCGGAGCAGGAAGGTTTTTCTCATGCCACAAAATGCCTCGGCGCCGCCGGCGCGGCGTGGCCCGCCTCCGTGGCTCTGGGTCGCCGGTGGGGCGTTTATCCTGATCCTCGCCGGCGCGTTTATCTGGCAGAGGACGTCCCCGGCATCAACGCCTTCGACCGGCGTCATTGCCGAGGGGGCCGCAGTTCCCGCCCTGTCCCAGCCATCCACGACCGGGCAGGCACTCTCCCTGGCGCAGTTCAGCGGGAAGAAGGTGGTCGTTTACTTCTATGAAGGAGCTGGTTGAGGAGCCTGCCAAACGCAGCTCGTGGAGCTGCGCGACCAGTTGCCCCAGATCCAGGCCCTAAACGGTCGAGTCGTCGGAATCAGCGTGGATGGCCTGGCCGAATCGACGTCGCTGATCGAGCAACTCAACCTGGGATTTCCCCTCGTGGAAGACCGGGACCACCGGCTCGGGTCCGCTTTCGGCGTTTTCCGCCTCCCGGGCGGGATGGACATGGGTCCGGTGGATAGCCACTCGATCTTCGTCATCGATTCCAGCGGCCGGGTGCGCTGGCGACAGCTTGCGCCGGATACCATGCACGTCCCGGTCGACGAGGTCATTGCTGCGTTAAGGCAGGCCGCCGGCTAGGCATGTACACGATGGGTGGCGGCATGACGTGGCTCGGCTTGCTAATGATGGGTTTTGGCCTGCTGGTCTTTGCTGGAATCATTCTCTTCGCGGTCTGGGCAGTGACGCGCCTGACCAGTAGCGAGCGCGGCCAATCGAGCGGGACGGCGAACTCGGCCGAAGACCCGCTGGTCATCTTGCAGCGACGCTACGCCCGAGGCGAGATCGGCCGCGAGGACTATGAGCGCATCCGTTCTGATCTCCAAAGCCTGCACTGACAGTGGACGGGCTACCCGCGTTTCGAAGGGCGCTCCAAGGAGGGGAACGGAGTGGACTTGGCACGCAACCTGGAGGGAGATTCTGTATCTGTCCAGGCATCCGGGCGATCTCCCAACAAGGGACTGGTGGAAACCGGCAGTCGAGCGCCAGCCTCGGCGAGCGTCCGCTAAGACCTACACCAAGAGAAAGAGGGAGGGACACCGCTCCTCCCTCTTCCGTCGGCTAACTCGGCTTCCGCGCTCGGATCGGATAACCGTATGTGCCAAATTGGCGAGCCTTACCTTCTCCGCTGGCACTAGCGAAGCCGAGCCGGATGGCGTGCTGTCGGCCGGTATGGAAATGGTAGGTCAAGGATGTCTGCCATGCCTACCTACTCCGGTGCGCCATCAGTTTATAGAGGAGTCCCGCCCCGGACCCAGATCACAGTCCGGAGCGACGATCCATCGCCGTCAGGCTGGGGTCAAACGAAGCCGTAGGGAATCCGGCCATTCGCAGTCTCCGGCCAGGCGTGCTCAGAGTGCGTGCCGTTCGCTTTGACGAGGAAGTCTTTGACGCCCAGGCTGAGGCTGTCGAGGGTCGGCGGGTCGGTGCC
>JALYYE010000268.1 GCA_030946735.1 Candidatus Dormiibacterota bacterium | reverse complement strand
TGGTCAGCAGTATCCGGCGCGCGTCCCGAGCGCACTGCCCCACCAGCCCCTCACCCCAACGGAACGCCTTGCCGGCGGTTTCACTGGCGCTGACGGCGTAACCGGCCGTCATGCGGAGGACGGGCTCCTCACCGTCGCGGTTCTCAACGATGTAGAAGGCCCCGTACTGTGCCGAGACCAAGGGCGCGGCCTCGGTCAGGATCAGGTCGGCGACGGTGCGCAGGTCCCGTTGCCCCTGGAGCATCGTCGTGTGCTTGGCGATGTTCGTCTTCAGCCAGTCCTGCTCCATGTTCTTCTGGGTGGTCTCTTTGAGGTTGCGGATCATTTCATTGATCTTGCCGCTCAGCTGGGCCACCTCACCGCGTGCCTCCACGCGGACTGAGCGGGTGAGATCTCCCTCGGTCACGGCGGTCGTCACCTCGGCGATGGCGCGCACCTGGCCGGTCAGGTTGGCGGCCAGCTGATTGACGTTATCGGTCAGGTCCTTCCAGGTGCCCGCGGCGCCGGGCACGCTCGCCTGACCGCCCAGCTCACCCTCGACACCGACTTTGCGGGCCACGGTCGTAACCTGCTCGGCGAAGGTCGCCAGCGTATCGGTCATTTCGTTGATGGTGTCGGCCAGCGCGGCGATCTCGCCCTTGGCTTCGAAGACGACTTTGCGGCGCAGGTCGCCGTTGGCGACGGCGGTGACGACGCGGGCGATGCCACGCACCTGGTCGGTGAGGTTACCTGCCATCAGGTTGACGTTGTCGGTCAGGTCTTTCCAGGTACCCGCCACGCCCTTGACCTGAGCCTGGCCACCCAGCTTGCCTTCGGTACCGACCTCGCGGGCGACGCGCGTGACCTCGGAGGCGAAGGCGTTGAGCTGGTCGACCATGACGTTGATGGTGTCCTTCAGCTCGAGGATCTCGCCCCGGACCTCGACCGTGATCTTTCTGGAGAGGTCGCCCTTCTGGACGGCGGAGGTGACGTCGGCGATGTTGCGCACCTGGGTGGTGAGGTTGGCGGCGAGCTGATTGACGTTGTCGGTGAGGTCCCGCCAGGTACCGGAGGCCCCCAGCACATACGCCTGACCACCCAGGCGGCCCTCGGTACCGACCTCGCGCGCCACGCGGGTGACTTCGGAGGCGAAGGCGTTCAGCTGGTCGACCATGCCGTTGATGGTGTTCTTGAGGTCGAGGATCTCGCCGCGGACGTCCACCGTGATCTTCTTCGACAGGTCCCCGTTGGCAACCGCGGTCGTGACTTCGGCGATGTTGCGCACGTGCGCCGTGAGGTTGCCCGCCATGAAGTTGACGTTGTCGGTCAGGTCTTTCCAGATGCCGACGACGCCGCGCACCTGCGCCTGGCCACCCAGCTTGCCTTCGGTTCCAACCTCGCGGGCGACGCGCGTGACTTCCGAGGCGAAGGCGTTGAGCTGGTCGACCATGACGTTGATGGTGTCCTTGAGCTCGCGGATCTCGCCCTGCACATCGACGGTGATCTTCTTGGAGAGGTCTCCGCGGGCGACGGCCGTCGTCACGTCCGCGATATTGCGCACCTGGGCGGTGAGGTTGCCGGCCATCGAGTTGACGTTGTCGGTCAGGTCCCGCCAGGTCCCGGAGGCACCGGGGACGTGGGCCTGGCCGCCCAGCCGGCCTTCGGTGCCGACCTCGCGCGCCACGCGCGTGACCTCCGAGGCGAAGGCGTTGAGCTGGTCGACCATGACGTTGATGGTGTCCTTGAGCTCGAGGATCTCGCCCCGGACCTCGACAGTGATTTTTTTGGAGAGGTCGCCTCTCTGGACAGCGGTCGTGACTTCGGCGATGTTGCGGACCTGGGTGGTGAGATTCGCGGCCAGCTGGTTGACCTGCTGGGTGAGGTCCTTCCAGGTTCCGGACGCACCCGGCACGCTGGCCTGACCGCCCAGGCGGCCTTCCGTACCGACCTCGCGCGCGACACGGGTGACTTCGCCGGCGAACCCGTTCAGTTGATCGACCATGCTGTTGATGGTGTTCTTCAGCTGGAGGATCTCGCCGCGAACGTCGACAGTGATCTTCTTGGAGAGGTCTCCCTGAGCAACAGCCGTCGTGACCTCGGCGATGTTGCGCACCTGTGCCGTCAGGTTCCCCGCCATGTAGTTGACGTTGTCGGTGAGGTCTTTCCAGACGCCGCCGACGCCTTCCACCTGCGCCTGGCCGCCGAGGTTTCCTTCCGTGCCGACTTCGCGGGCCACCCGGGTGACCTCGCGCGCAAAGGCGTTGAGCTGATCGACCATCACGTTGATCGTGTCCTTCAACTCGCGGATCTCGCCGTGGACATCGACGGTGATCTTCTTCGACAGATCCCCCCGGGCGACGGCGGTCGTCACGTCGGCGATGTTGCGCACCTGGGCGGTGAGGTTGCCCGCCATGAAGTTCACGTTGTCGGTCAGGTCTTTCCAGACGCCGCCGATTCCGCGGACCTGGGCCTGGCCGCCGAGCTTGCCCTCGGTGCCGACCTCACGAGCCACGCGGGTGACTTCCGAGGCGAAGCCATTCAGCTGATCGACCATGACGTTGATCGTGTTCTTCAGCTCGAGGATCTCGCCGCGAACGTCGACCGTGATCTTTTTCGAGAGGTCGCCCTTGGCGACGGCGGTCGTCACGTCGGCGATGTTGCGCACTTGGGCAGTCAGGTTGGCGGCCATCAGGTTGACGTTGTCGGTGAGGTCTTTCCAGACGCCTGCCGCGCCTTTGACGTGCGCCTGGCCGCCCAGTTTGCCCTCGGTCCCGACTTCGCTGGCCACACGGGTGACCTCCGAAGTAAAGGAGCGCAACTGCTGCACCATCGCGTTGACGGTGCGGGCGGTGCGGAGGAACTGGCCCTCAAGCGGCCGCCCGTCGAGTTCGAGCTCCATCGTCTGGAAGAGATCGCCATCCGCGACCGCGCCGATGACGCGGGCCACGCCCGAGAGGTTCTTGGCGTTGCGCTCATTGAGCTCGATGATGCCGTTGAGCTCGGCGGCAATCTTACCCATGGACCCGTTGGAGGTAAGGGGCATGCGGACGGAGAAGTTGCCCTTTCTGAGCTCGCGCAAGACCGTCAGGATGAGCTCGGCGTCTTCTGGGGCGATGCCCTGACCCTGCCGCCGGTCGGCTCCGTTCGGCCGCGACCCATTGGGCCCGCCCGTGCCCGGATTGGAGGTCTGCCGCCCTGCTACATCGAGTCGTGGGCGCCGCGGCTGATTAGTCTTTGGCACTGGCTACCTGTATACAAAACAGTTGTGCCAAAGTCAAACAAAGCATGGTACCCACGGTGACCAAGTTCTGCCTAGCTTACCAATCACCT